>JANJUM010000012.1 GCA_024710585.1 Desulforhopalus sp. | reverse complement strand
CGCATGACATCTGAACTCTTCCTGCAATACCTGGTGGCCGGGATCACCTACGGCAGCATCTATACGGTTGTCGCCATCGGCTTCAACATCATCTACAACACCACCGGCATCATCAATTTCTCCCAGGGGGAGTTCGTCATGCTCGGCGGCATGGTGGCCATCACCCTGCACAACTACATGGCCCTGCCCCTGGCCATCGCCCTGGCGGTGCTCGTCACCATGGCGGTGGGCGCGGCCATCGAGATGCTCTTCATCCGCCGACTGCGTTCGCCCTCGGTGCTGCGCATGATCATCGTCACCATCGGCGTCTCCATCCTCATCCGCGAGGTGGCTCTGCACCTGTGGGGCTCCGGCGTGCGCTCGCTGCCCTATTTCATCGGCAACGAGATCACCACCATCAAACTCGGACCCGTTGCCTTCTCGCCGCAGGTGCTGTGGGTGGTCGGCGCCTGCCTGATCATGGTCACCCTCCTCCTGCTCTTCTTCCAGGCCACCAGCCTTGGCCGGGAGATGCGCGCCTGCGCCGCCAACCGCGTCGCCGCCGTGCTCTGCGGCATCGAAACGCGCAATATGGTGACCCTGTCCTTCGTGCTAAGCGCCGGCATCGGCGCCCTCGCCGGGGCGGTGGTGTCGCCGATCACCTACAGCCAGTATGACAACGGCACCGGGCTGGCCATCAAGGGCTTCACCGTGGCCATCCTCGGCGGCCTCGGCAACTCCCTCGGCGCGGTCGCTGGGGGGCTGCTGCTCGGGGTGGTTGAGGCCTTCTCGGTGTCGTTGGTGCCGCTGGCCTTCCAGGACGCGGTGGCCATCGCCGTGCTCCTGCTCATCCTCTTCGTCCGCCCCCACGGCCTATTCGGCTCGGGGGCTACGGCAGCGATGAAGGAGTTCTGACGGTGCCTGCCAAAAATTTCGTCTTTCTGCCTATAGTCGCGGCGGTGGTGCTGGTGCAGCTCTTCACCGCCGCCAGCGGCAGCGCCTACTACCTGACCCAGCTGACCATGGCCGCCTACTACTCGCTGCTTATCGTCGGCCTGTGCGTGCTCATGGGCTATGCCGGGCAGATCTCGCTCGGCCACGCCGGCTTTTTCGCGATAGGCGGCTACCTCTCGGCGGCCCTGACGGTCCGTGACCTCCTCCCCTGGGCGGAAAGCCCGGTGGTGCGGTTCCTCGATGCCCTCGGCTGTCTCGCTCACGGCCAGGATCTCTATGGCGCGCAGCTGCTGACGGTGGCTCCCTGGGCGGCGGCGGCAGCGGCGGTGATTGCCGCCGCGCTGGTCGCTCTGGTCCTGGGGGTGCCGGTGCTCAAGCTCAAGGGCCACTACCTCGCCATGGCCACCCTCGGCTTCGGCATCATCGTCTATCGCCTGGTCCTGGCCAGCGAGTATTTCGGCGAGGCCGACGGCATCTCCGGCGTGCCCGGCTTCCCCCTCCTCCCGGGGCTGGAGGTGAGCGGCGACAGCGCCGGCCGGGTGGCCAACTACTATGTCGCCTGGGCGGTGCTGCTTCTTGCCGTGCTGCTCCTGCGCCACCTCATCGACTCCCGCCCCGGGCGGGCCCTGCGCGCCATCCACGGCTCGCCCGAGGCCGCAGACGCCATGGGGGTCGATGTCGCCAGGTACAAGCTCAAGGTGTTCGTGCTCTCCGCCGTCTACGCCGCATTGGCCGGGGTGCTGATGACCCACTACAACGGCGGCATCGGCCCCTCCGAGGCCGGGGTGATGAAGTCGGTGCGCTGGGTGGCCATCGTCGCCGTGGGCGGCATGGCCCACCTCTGGGGTGCCCTGACCATGGGGGTGCTGCTCAACTTCCTCTCCCTGCGCGGGGTCTTCGGCAGTTATGACGATGCGGTCTTCGCCCTTATCCTCATCGCCATCATGCTCTATGCCCCGGGCGGCATCTTCAGCCTGGTCCCCGGCGGACGATGGGGCGAGCGCCTGGCGGGCCTGGTGCGACGCGGCAAGAGCGGGGAGGCGGCGCCATGAGCCTTCTCGCCATTGAGCATCTCGGCAAGCGCTTCGGTGGCCTGCAGGCGGTGGACGATGTCGGCTTCACCCTCGCCAGGGGGGCGATCAAGGCGGTCATCGGCCCCAATGGCGCCGGCAAGACGACGCTGTTCAACCTCATTGCCGGCATGCTTTCCCCGAGCAGTGGCGCCATTCTCTTTGAGGGTCAGCCGATCCACGGCCTGCAGCCCTGCCAGGTGGCGCGGCGGGGCATCGCCCGCACCTTCCAGAATATCAAGATTTTTCATGGCATGAGCGCGCTCGAGAACGTCATGGTCGGGCGCCATGTGCGCACTGGGGTGGGTTTTTTCGGCGCCATGCTGCGCACCCCGGCCTGTCGTCGCGAGGAGCGCGCCATCCGCGAGCGCTCGCTCGAACTGCTCGATTTCATGGGCATCGCCGATTGCGCCGACACCCCGGCGGTCAACCTCGACTTCGGGCGGCAGCGGGCGGTGGAGCTGGCCCGCGCCCTCGCCCTGGAGCCGACCCTGCTGCTCCTCGACGAGCCCGCCGCCGGCCTCAATATCTACGAAACGGCGGAGCTCGGCAGGCTCATTGGCCGCATCCGCGACCTCGGTGTCACCATTCTCCTCGTCGAGCACGACATGTCCCTGGTCATGGACATTTCCGACGAGATCGTCGTGCTCAGCTTCGGTCGCAAGATCGCCGAGGATGTCCCCGAGGTCATCCAGAAGCATCCCGAGGTGGTCAAAGTCTATCTCGGCGACTGAGGAGGGGCGATGCTCAAGATACGGAATCTCGAGGCCGGATACGGCAAGCTGCGGGTGCTGCGTAAAGTATCGATGCACGTCAGCGCCGGCGAAATCGTCGCCATCATCGGCGCCAACGGCTCGGGCAAGACCACCTTGCTCGGGGCTATAGCCGGTCTGGTGGAGGCCACCTCGGGTGAGATCCGCTTCCAGGGCGAGGATCTCACCCTCCTGGCTGCGTCGCGGATTCCGGCGCGGGGCTGCGTCCTGGTGCCGGAAGGGCGCCAGGTGTTCGCGGCAATGACCGTCGAGGAGAACCTGCTGCTTGGCGGCCACCCCCTGGCGCGGGAGAGGCGCGGCGAGCTGGACGGGCTCCTTGCCCATCAGTACGAGCTCTTTCCCATCCTCAGGGAGCGCCGCCGGCAACTCGCCGGGACCCTGTCCGGCGGCGAGCAGCAGATGCTCGCCATGGGGAGGGCGCTGATGTCGCGCCCCTCGCTGGTGATGATGGACGAGCCTTCCACCGGCCTGGCGCCGCTGATTGTCCGCGACATCTTCGCCATCATCGCCCGCCTGCGCCAGGAGGGTAACACCGTGCTGCTGGTGGAGCAGAACGCCAAGGCCGCCCTGGCCATCGCCGACCGCGGCTACGTGCTCGAGACCGGCAAGGTGATCATCCAGGGGCCGGCCGAAGACCTCCTCGCCAACCGCGACGTGCAGCGTGCCTACCTCGGCCGCGAGCGGCTGGAGGGTTGAGGTGGCTGGAACTGGCCGCGGGGCGATTTTTCCTTTGGCAAAGCGGCCGATTTCCGGGAAAATGAGATAAGGGACGTCGTCCGGCTGCCGGCAACGGTCGCGGGGCGGCGCAGGTAGCGCGGGCAACGGCCGAGGGCGGCACCCGTCACCGGCCATATCATAGTGAGTTTTGGGGGAAGGCATGTACTGGCAAGAGCAATACGAATGCATGGCCCGGGAGGATCTCGAGCAGCTGCAGCTGGAGCGGCTGCAGGCCACCCTGTACCGTCTCGGCACCCACGTGCCCTTCTACCGGCGACGCCTGCAAGAGGCGCGCTTCGACTTCGAAACGGTGACCAGCCTCGAGGCCCTGGCGGCACTGCCCTTCACCACCAAGGAAGACCTGCACGCCAATTACCCTTACGGCCTCTTCGCCGTGCCGCTGCGCGATGTGGTGCGCATCCACTCCACCTCCGGCGCCGCCGGCATGACCACCGTGGTCGGCTATACCCGCAACGACATCAAAAACTGGGCCGACCTCGTCGCGCGGCTCTTCCGCGCCGCCGGAGTCACCGCCGAGGACGTGGTGCAGATCGCCCATGACTACGGTATCCTCACCGGCGGCCTTGGTCTGCACTACGGTGCCGAGCGCCTCGGCGCCTCGGTGATCCCCATCTCCACCGCCCATATCAAGCGGCAGCTGCGCATCATGCGCGACTTCAAAACCACCGCCCTCGTCTGCACCCCCTCCCACGCCCTCAAACTGGTCGAGACGATGATGGAGGTCGGCCTCAACCCCAGCGAGCTCTCGCTCAAGTACGGGATTTTCGGCGCCGAGCGCTGGTCGGAGGCGATGCGCGCCGAGATCGCCGAGCGGCTCGGCATCGTCGCCACCGACAACTACGGGCTCTCCGAGATCATGGGGCCGGGGGTGGCCGGGGAGTGCCGCGAATGTCACGGACTCCATGTCAACGAGGACCACTTCCTGGTGGAGATCCTCAACCCGCGGACTCTGCAGCCGGTGCCGGAAGGCGAGACCGGCGAACTGGTCATCACCACCCTCACCAAGGAGGCTTTCCCGGTGCTGCGCTACCGCACCCGCGACCTCGCCTCCTTCCTCCCCGACCCCTGCCCCTGCGGCCGCACCCTGCGCCGCATCAGCCGCATTCAGGGGCGCTCCGACGACATGCTCATCGTCCGCGGCGTCAATGTCTTCCCCGGGCAGATCGCCGCCGCCCTGGCGGAGATCAACGGCCCCGACTCGCCCTATCTCATCGTCGTCGAGCGCGAGCGCCACGAGGACCGGCTGACGGTGATGGTCGAGGTCACCGAGTCGCTCTTCTTCGACGAGGTCCGCAAGCAGTGGGCCCTGGCCGACCGCATCCAGGAGAGGCTGGCCACCGACCTCGGCCTGCAGGTGCAGGTCAAGCTGGTGGAGGAGAAGACCCTGGAGAAGGTCGAGGGGCACGGCAACCGGGTGCTCGACAAGCGCCAGCTCTGAGCCGCGGCACCCCGCCGGACCCGCGCCATTATGGCCGGGGACAAAGAGAATCTTGCGTTATCGGCGGGAACGAGCTAGGGTGACTGTCGTCAGTGCGGCGGCTCCGACCGGCATCCTGCCAGGGGCGAGCCGAGGCCGCCGCGTGGTGTTGCCGACCTTCGTCACCATTTTCAGGGCCGCGACCCTGTATCCCTATGAGCAGAAAACCCTTGGCCGTGCCCGGCGAGGTCTTCCTCGAAGATCTCCTGGCCGGCATCCCCCATGCGTCGGCGGTGCTCGACGAAGGGGCGAGGATCGTTGCCGTCAACCCCCTCCTCGAGGTGCTGACCGGCTATCGCCGCGACAGCGCCATCGGGGTGTACGCCGAGTTCATCCTCCGCAGCAATCTCCCCAACGGCAGGGGACAGCTCTTTCAGCGCGTTCTCGACAGCGGCGAGCCGGTGTCCATGGACGGCGACATCATCGACCGCAGCCGCATGCGCGTCCCGGTTCGCTTCACCCTTTCCGCCCTGCGCCTGCGGCGCAACAGCCAGGCGGTGGGCATCCTCGTCGTTCTCGAAGACATCTCCCAGCTGCAGGCCAAGGCCAAGAGCACCCTCTTCGGCGACTGGACGACTGATATTATCGGCCATAGCAAGAAGATGCAGGATGTCTTCAACGTCATGCCATTGATGGCCCACACCGACGCCTCGATCCTCATCACCGGCGAGACCGGCACCGGCAAGGACAAGATCGCCGAGGCCATCCACCGCAATTCGGCGCGGGGGAAATTCCAGTTCGTCAAGATCAACTGCGGCGCCCTGCCCCCGGAACTGCTCGAGTCGGAGCTCTTCGGCCATGTCAAGGGCGCCTTCACCGGGGCGGTGCGCGACAAGCCGGGGATGTTCAAGCTCGCCGACAAGGGGACCATCTTCCTCACCGAGATCGGCGACATGCCATTGCCGCTGCAGGTCAAGCTGCTGTCGGTGCTCGACGACCGCAGCTATTTCCGCGTCGGCGGCGAGACCAAGGAGCGTGTCGACGTCAGGGTCATCGCCGCCACCCACCGCTCGCTGCGCGAGCAGGTCGACCGCGGCGCCTTTCGCGAGGACCTCTTCTACCGGCTCAACGTCCTGCAGATCCATCTGCCCCCGCTGCGCGAGCGCGATGGCGATATCCGCTTTCTCCTCGACCACTTCCTCGGCGACTACGCCGAGCGTCTCGGCAAGGAGAGGCAGACCTTCTCCGCCGAGGCGCTGGAACTGTTGCTCGCCTATTCCTATCCGGGCAATATCCGCGAGCTGCGCAATATCGTTGAATACTGTGTCAACGTATGCGGCAAGAGCCTCATCGATCGCGAAGATCTGCCCCGCTACCTCTTTGCCAGGGAGGTTGGCGTCGGGCAGAGGGCGCCCGCGCCGCCGGCGCCCCTCGCTGCCGGCCGCGAGCCGCGGGAACCGAAGGGCGAGCCGGGCGAGGGGGAAAACTGGCGGACGGTGGAGCGGGAGATGATTCTCGACGCCCTCAGGGACGCCAGGGGCAACCGTTCCAAGGCCGCGCAGCAGCTCGGCTTGGGACGTTCGACGCTGTGGCGCAAGATGCGCCAGCTCAATCTCGCCTGATCCCGGAGGCCTCCGACCCGTGAAGATACTGCTCACCGCCCAGGGAGACTATATCGCCCAGCGTTTCGACCTCGCTGCCGAGGCGGTTATCGCCACCGCCGACAACGGCGTGCTGTCCGGGCGGCCGCGCACCATCATCATGGACCGCCCCTCGCCGGAAAACCTCAGCAATATGGTCATGGAGGAGAATATCGCCGTGGTCATCTGCGGCGGTATCGAAGAGCGCCACTACCAGTTCCTGCAGTGGAAAAAGATCAGGGTCATCGATTATATCATCGGGGAGCATAGTGTCGCTCTGGAGCGCTTTCTGCGCGGCGAGCTGCACCCCGGGGATATCCTCCCGCTGTCACGGGCCAACCTCAGCCTGTAGCGGCGTCTTCCTTTAGACGCGGTACATCTCCACCTCCCGCCTTCCCTGCCACCCGCTGTCGGCGGCACCTCCGCCGCATCCCCTCGCCGTATCTCCGTTTTCGTCCTTGTTGGCTCTGCGGCATTGCCGCTCTGTGCCGCGCCTCCTTTTGACCACATAGCCACATAGTCCGCCCGCCTCGTCGCCAGAAGTTTTCCTGGCCTCCGTGGCCGGGCGAGAGTGGCGGTGTGCCATTGCCGACGGAACAATATGAAACACAATGCGGCCTCGGATGAAACATAATGAAACAATATGAGTCATGTTGGAACTTATGGCTTGTCTGGATGAACGGTGTTTAAGGAAAAAGAAGCAATGAGAGTAAGATGTTGCGTGGTAATAACCAATAATATTAAATGCATGCCAGATATGAAACAAAATCGAACACTCTGGTACGGACCTTGCTCGGTCAGCGCCCAGTGCCATCCTGTCGCGGGACGACCGCTGCGACGGCGAGGGCGAGCGTTTCATCGCAACGTCCCGCACCTTGACGGTGCGTACTCTTTTTTCCCTTCAACCGAGGAGATTGCATGTGAGTACGAACAACACAACCATCCGCGACATCATGCTGCCGTTGAGCGGTTTTCCCTGCCTGGCGCAGACCGCCACAGTGGAGGAGGCCATCCGCCAGCTGCACTCCTTCTGCCCGGTGGGCGCCAGCGGCCCCTGCGGCTTCAACGAACTCATGGTGGTCGACGACCAGGGCGGCCTGGTTGGCAGAATCACCCCGCAGGGCGTCCTGCGGGTGCTCTTCTCGACCCTGCTGGAGAGTGTCGACGTCAAGCGCTTCGAGGGGGTCAAGGTGGAGTACAGCGACCTCACCACATTGCTCAACGGGGTGATTCTCCGAGAGGGCAGCACCCACCTCCATGCCCCCCTGAGCAGCGTCATCGAACGCCCGGCGAAAATTCTCGCCCCTGATGACAATCTGCTCCATGCCATGTCGTGCATGGTCATCCTCAAGGAGACCTCGCTGCCGGTGGCGGAGGGCGGCAAACTCGTCGGGGTAGTGCAGCTGACGGAGATCTTCTCCAGGATCGGCGACCTGCTCTTCACCATGAACACCAATTGAGAGGAACCTTCGTCATGTCATCTTCAGCAGTCACTGCAGTACCGGCCAAAGCCGCCTTTGACTGGAAACGGGTCTTTTTCCTCGTTCTCGGTATCGTGCTCTTCTGTATCATCTACTATTCGCCGCCGTGGCCCGACGCCATCGACCCCATGGGCAAGAATTTCACCCTCAGCCACGAGGGCAAGGGCGCCCTGGCGGTGTTCGCCCTGGCGGCCACCTGGTGGATCTTCGAGGTGCTGCCCATCGGCGTCACCGGCATCGCCATCGGCGTCGCCCAGGCGATGTTCCTCATTAGAAAACCGGAGGTGGCCTTCAAGGACTTCATGGACCCCTCGGTGCTGTTCATCTTCGGCTCCATCGTCATCGGCCTGGTCTTCACCAAGAGCGGGCTCACCAAGCGCATGGCCTACAAGATGCTGGCCATCGTCGGCGAGAAGACGAGCATGATCTACCTCGGCTGCTTCGTCATG
>JANJUM010000248.1 GCA_024710585.1 Desulforhopalus sp. | reverse complement strand
GTAAGATGATCAGGCAAATGCACAAAACCTGACAACACTCTCCAGCACAGCTACTTAGTTGGTCAGGAGTGGAAAGTCAACTGTTTTCTTCGTCAGGGATCAAAAAAAAGGTCCTGCATTTTCAATGCCTCCAGATTTTTTCTGCAAATTCGGAGACATCACAAATCCTAACAAAAGACAGCCCATGAAACCCACCGCACCCCCACTCGACGCCCTCCTCGACACCATCCGCACCCTGCGCAGCGATAACGGCTGCCCCTGGGACAGACGCCAGACCCCGGCGAGCCTCAAGAAGCACCTCCGCGCCGAATGCGAGGAACTCCTCGCCGCCATCGATAACGAGGACCACGCCAACGTCAGAGAGGAACTGGGAGATATCCTCTACCTGCTGCTGATGATCGCCCGCATGCATGAGGAACTGGGACACTTCGACCATGTCGCGGTTCTCGAGACCATCAATGCCAAACTCATCCGCCGCCACCCCCATGTCTTCGCCGGAACCACCTGGGAGAGCGAGGAGCAGCTGCGCGCCCAGTGGCAGGCGATCAAAGAGCAGGAAAAGAGGGAAAAGAACATTTGACATGCCTCCACGTCCCCGTTAATATATACACCTTTTATCCTCCGCGCATCGGCCTCTCCGGTCAATGACGGAGGAATTATTTTTCCCTTCTCGCCCCTGCCCGCCTTAATTCGGTGCGGGGGCCGAAACATGTGGCGCCATCAAGCGCCGCGCAACACACGAGTCCGTGAGGAGGAACACATGCGCAGGTACGAAACGATCTTCATTCTCCGCCCCAGTGCCGGGGAGGAGGAGATCACCAGAGTCATCAACAGCACGACCCAGATCATCGTCGGCGACCAGGGCAGCATCATCGAGATGGCTCGCTGGGGCATGAAAAAGCTCGCCTATCTGATCAAGAAAGAGAGCCTGGGATATTATGTCTTCTGCGATTACGCCGGAACCCCGGCGGCGGTTGCCGAGATCGAGCGCAAGTTCAGGATCGACGACCTGGTGCTCAAGTACATGACCCTCAAGACCGCCGACGCCATCAGCGAGGAAGAAATCGCCAAAGCCATCGCCGCCGCTTCCGAGCGTGCCGCCGCCATCGCCAGCGGCGAAGAGGGCGAGACCGCCGCTGCCACCGAGCAGGGCGGCGCCGAGGAATCCGAGGAATAATTTCGTCAGAGTTTTCCGGGACCATACCCGCAGAGGAGACATATCATGGCACAAAGACCGCAAAAGAAACTCTTCACCCGCAAGAAGACCTGCCGCTTCTGCGGCGACAAGGAATTGAAGATCGACTACAAGGACGTCAAGACCCTGCGCAGCTTCGTCACCGAGCGCGGCAAGATCATTCCGCGGCGCATCCTCGGCACCTGCGCAACCCATCAGCGCCAGCTGTGCGAGGCCATCAAGCAGGCGCGGCAGATCGCCTTTCTGCCCTACTCCGGGTCAACTCAGGGATAACGTCGGCCGGTGGAGATGGTGACCACACTGGAGCAAGAGCAGCCCGCCATCGGGAAGATTCTGCTGTCGATACTGCTGGTCGCCCTTGCTCTGACCCTGCCGGGTCTGCACTGGTCGCTCTTTTCGTGGACGTTCCTGACGCTGCCGTTGCTCGCCTTCCTCGTTTACTGCAGGTTCGGCATGCGCGTCGGCAAAAGGATGCTGATGACGGCGGTGGTGATCGCCCTTGGCGTTCACCTCCTCATGGGCAGCTTCAAGCTCTTCCTCTTCGCCAGCGTCATGCTCCCTCCGGGCTACGTGCTCTACCACTCGGCCCAGCGTGGCGCGTCTCCCGCCGAGAGCGGCCTGCTGGCGAGTCTCGCCCTGGCCGCCGGGTGGGTGGCTGCCGGCCTGGCGCTGACCTTGGGCGGCGAGACGTTCATCTACCGGCAAATGCTCGAGGGGCTCGACCAGGCCCTGCTCGAAGCCCTCGGCCAGTATCGCGCCAGCGGCGCCATGGACGCGCAGACGCTGGCCCTGGTGGAGGCCACCATCGGGCGCATGCAGACGATCATCCCGGTAATTCTCCCCGGCACCCTGGGCAGCATGGCGCTGCTCATCGTGTGGACCACCATGGCCCTGGGGAAAATCGCCGTCGAAAAAGTGAGCAGTGTCGTCGCCTGGCAGGACTTCTCTCTGTGGAGCCTGCCGGAGAAGCTCATCTGGGCAGCCATCGGGGCCGGGCTCTCCATCATGCTGCCATGGCCCCTGCTGGCGAAGATCGGTATCAACGCCGTGCTTCTCCTGGCGGTGCTCTACACCTTCCAGGGGATGTCGGTGACCGTCTTCTTCATGCGCAAATGGAACGTGCCGCTGCTGCTGCGCTCGTTCCTCTATGTGATGATCATTTTCCAGTCACTCGGAACGATCGCCCTGCTCTGCATCGGCATCGCCGACACCTGGATCGACTTTCGCAGACAGAAGGGAAACGCGGCGCCATCGTCCACCTGAACGTTGCCACCTGAGCAACATACATTATGCCCTTGCTCCGCAAGGAAAACTATACAAGGAGTCTACCATGGATCTCATCCTCAAGGAAACCATCGCCAGTCTCGGCAGAGAAGGCGAAGTAGTCAAGGTGAAAGACGGCTACGGCCGCAATTATCTCCTCCCCCAGGGTAAGGCGGTCCCCGCCACTCCCGCCAATCTCGCCAACCTCGAGAAGAACCGCGCCGTTATCGCCGCCCGTCTCGCCAAAGAGCAGCAACAGGCCGAGGAAGTGGCCAAGAGGCTCTCCGGCCTGACCGTGGTCATCGAGCAGCTGGCCGGCAACGACAGCCGCCTCTTCGGCTCGGTGACCAGCGCCGATATCTGCGCCAGACTGGCCGCCCAGGAGATCGTCATCGACAAGAAGCAGGTCGCCCTGACCGAGCCGATCAAGACCCTTGGCGTCTCCAAAGTGCCGATCAAGGTGGGCTTCAACGTCACCGCCGAGATCACCGTCGAGGTTGTCCCCACCAAAGCCTGATGACCTCCCCCCGCGCCCGGTGATGGCTCTCGCCGCCGGGCGCCGGTTGCCACCGACAGGCACTTCCAGCCGGTGACCTGAGAAGCGAAGACACACCTTGAGGCTTGACCTCGACGGTGTGTTTTTGTTTAATGGCTTGCCGCCCTCTGCGAAAGCGGACAGCACCGACACTCTTCCTTCCTTCTCGAGCCCCCTCGCCATGAGTGACCCCAGCAGACAAGCCCTCCCGGCAAGGATCCCCCCACACAACCTGGAGGCGGAACAGGCGGTGCTCGGTTCGATCCTTCTCAAGGCCGACGTCTTCGGCATGGTGGTCGAGATCCTCAAGAGCGGCGATTTTTACAAGGACGGTCACCGCCTGATCTTCGAGGCGATGATCGACCTCTTCGAGCGCAACGAACCCCTCGACCTGCTCACCGTCTCCAACGAGCTGCGCGACAGCAACCGCCTCGAGCAGGTCGGCGGCTCCAGCTACCTGGCATCGCTGACCTCCATCGTGCCCATGGCGGCCAACATCGTCAGCTACGCGCGCATCATCCGCGGCAAGTCGATCCTCCGCCGGCTCATCTCGGTCAACACCGACATCGCCGCGCGATGCTACGAGGAACAGAACGATATCGACCTCCTCGTCGACCGCGCCGAGCAGGCCATCTTCGACATCGCCGGCAGCAAGAGCGAGCAGAAGTTCACCCACATCAAGACCATCGTCCCCAAGGCCTTCGCCATGGTGGAGCAGCTCTACCAACGCAAGGAGCTGATCACCGGGGTCCCCACCGGCTATGGCGAAATCGACCGCATGACCGCCGGCCTCCAGTCTTCGGACCTGATCATCATCGCCGCGCGGCCATCCATGGGCAAGACCTCGTTCGCCATGAACATCGCCCAGCACGCCGCCCTGGTGGAAAAAGTCGGCGTGGCAGTGTTCAGCCTCGAGATGTCCAAAGAACAGCTGGTAATGCGCCTGCTCAGCTCCGTCGGCCGCATCGACTCGCAGCGCATCCGCACCGGTCGGCTGCGCAGCGAAGACTGGCCGAAACTGACCCGCGCCGTGGGCATGCTCTCCGAGGCGCCGATCTATATCGACGACACCCCGGCGATCACCATCCTCGAGATGCGCGCCAAGATCAGGCGGCTGGCGGCACAGTATCCGGTCGGCCTGATCGTCGTCGACTACCTGCAGCTGATGCGCGGCCGCTCGGACATCGAGAACCGCACCCAGGAGATCAGCGAAATCTCCCGCTCGCTCAAGGCCCTGGCCAAGGAGCACAACGTCCCGGTAATCGCCCTGTCTCAGCTCAACCGCAGCCTCGAAAGCCGCACCGACAAGCGGCCGATGATGTCCGACCTCCGTGAATCCGGGGCCATCGAGCAGGATGCCGACGTCATCTGCTTCATCTATCGCGACGAGGTCTACAACAAGTCCGAGGACAACCCCGAAAAGGGCATCGCCGAGATCATCATCGGCAAGCAGCGTAACGGCCCCACCGGCGTGACCCGCCTAACCTTCATCAACGAATTCACCATGTTCGAAAACATGAGCAACCTCGAGGAAACCGACTTCCGCTAACCCGGCACGAAACCGCCCGCAATGCGGCGCGTCGTCGACGGCGAACCGATCCCTAAAACCGCTCAGAGGTAGAGAATGGCCAACGAGAGCAGCAGTGCAAGCAGATACGATTTCAAGGCGATAGAGCAAAAGTGGCAGCAGTTCTGGGAGACCAACAAGACTCACCGGGTCAGCGAAGAAGCCGGCAAGGAGAAGTACTACGTCCTGGAGATGTTCCCCTACCCGTCGGGACGCATTCACATGGGCCATGTCCGCAACTACTCCATTGGCGACGTCGTCGCCCGCTACAAGCGGATGCGCGGCTTCAACGTCCTCCACCCCATGGGCTGGGACGCCTTCGGGTTGCCGGCGGAAAACGCCGCCATGAAGAACAACAGCCACCCTGCCACCTGGACGTACGGCAATATCGACTATATGCGCAACCAGCTGCGCCAGCTCGGCCTCTCCTACGACTGGGAGCGGGAGATCGCCACCTGCAACCCCAAGTACTACCGCTGGGAGCAGATGCTGTTCATCGAGATGTACCGGCGCGGCCTCGTCTACCAGAAGACCACCACCGTCAACTGGTGCGAGTCCTGCCAGACGGTGCTCGCCAACGAGCAGGTCATCGATGGCGCCTGCTGGCGCTGCGACGAGCCGGTCTACCCGCGCAAGATGAACGGCTGGTTCTTCCGCATCACCCAATATGCCGAGGAGTTGCTGCGCGATCTCGACAACCTGCCCGGCTGGCCGGAGAAGGTGCTCACCATGCAGCGCAACTGGATCGGCAAGTCCACCGGCCTGACCTGCGATTTCGCGGTAGAGGGCGCCGACTGCAGCATCTCCATCTTCACCACCCGCCCCGACACCATCTTCGGGGTGACCTTCATGTCGCTGGCCGCTGAACATCCTCTGCTCGACACGCTCATCAGGGGCAGCGAGCGGGAGGAGGAGGTGCGCCGCTTCGCCACCGAGATCCAGATCGAAAAGCAGCGCCGCTCCATCGAGGAGGAACCGGAAAAACGCGGCATCTTCACCGGCCGCTACTGCATCAACCCCTTCAGCGGGGCCCGCGTGCCCATTTACGTCGCCAATTTCGTGGTCATGGAGTACGGCACCGGGGCGGTCATGGCGGTGCCCGCCCACGACCAGCGCGACTTCGAGTTCGCCCGCAAATACCAGTTACCCATCGTCCCGGTGGTCGTCCCCCAGGGGGAGACCCTCGACCCCGCCGCCATGACGGAAGCCGCCTCCGGACCTGGCGTCCTCGTCTCCTCCGGTGCCTTCAGCGGCATGGATTCCCTCGCCGCCCAGGGGGCGATCATCGCCCATGCCGAGAAGGAAGGCTTCGGCAAAGCCTATGTCACCTATCGCCTGCGCGACTGGGGCATCTCACGGCAGCGCTACTGGGGGGCGCCCATCCCCATGCTGCACTGCGACAAGTGCGGCGTAGTGCCGGTGCCGCTCGATGAACTGCCGGTGGAGCTTCCCGAAGACCGCGAGAAGGGCAGCGCCTGCCTGCCCCTGCACCAACGTCCCTCGTTCATCGCCGCGGTCTGCCCGCAGTGCGGCGGGCCGGCACGACGCGAGACCGACACCATGGATACCTTCATGGAATCTTCATGGTACTTCGCCCGTTTCGCCTGCCCGCGCGATGACAGCCAGCCGCTCTCGAAGGAAAAGACGTCTTACTGGCTGCCGGTGGATCAGTATATCGGTGGGGTCGAACATGCCATCCTCCACCTTCTCTACTCGCGCTTTTTCACCAAGGTGCTGCGCGACCTCGGCCACCTCACCGTCGACGAGCCCTTCACCAACCTGCTCACCCAGGGCATGGTCATCAAGGACGGCGCCAAGATGTCGAAGTCGAAGGGCAATGTCGTCGACCCCAACGACCTCATCGGCGAGTACGGAGCGGATACCGTGCGCCTTTTCAGCCTCTTCGCCGCGCCGCCGGAAAGGGATCTGGAATGGAGTTCCCAGGGCGTCGAGGGGTCGTCGCGTTTTCTCAACCGCGTCTATCGGCTCATCGTCTCCCAGGAAGAGGCCCTGCGCTGCGCCGATCCCATCCCCGCCCAGCTCAGCGAGACCGGCAGGGGTCTGCACCGCAAGACCCATCAGACCATCCGCCGCGTGACGGAGAGCATCGAGCAGAATTTCCACTTCAACACGGCGATCAGCGCGATGATGGAACTGTTCAACGTCCTCACCGCCGCGCTCGGCGAAAGCAGCCAGGAAGCGCCGGAGAAACCGGTGGTGCGCGAGGCGGTGTCGAAGCTGCTTCTCCTGCTCTCGCCGATGGTACCCCATTTTGCCGCCGAGATGTGGCAGCGCATCGGCAACGAGGCGCCCATCGAGACCATGCCCTGGCCGACCTTCGACGCCGAGGCGGCCAGCGAGGACCTGCTGACCATCGTCCTCCAGGTCAACGGCAAAGTGCGCTCAAGGCTCAACGTCGCCGCCGACATCGAGGACCAGGACCTCATCGAGGCGGCCATGGCCGACGAAAACGTGTTGAAATTCCTCGACGGGGCAAAGCCCAAAAAAACCATCGTCGTCAAGAAGAAACTTGTCAACATCGTCGTTTGAGACTAGACTGACACTTCCGTTAACCGCCCGACACCAGGTAATTTACCAGCACATTACGACCACTCTACGAACCATGGGAGCCGCTTCGTGAAACCCGTCTACCGTTCTTTGCTGCTGCTCGTCGTCGCCGGCCTGTTCGTCGCCTGCGGCTACCGCAACCCCAACATCTATACCGGACCTCACAAGAGCATCTATATCACCGAGTGGAAGAACCGGACCAGCGAACTCGGTCTCGACGTCAAGCTCTACCGCTCGCTGACCAGGTGGTTTCAGAAATCTGGTTCCATCTCGACGGTACGCCAGAAGGAGGGCGCCGACCTGATCCTCGCCGGCGAGGTCATCTCCCTGGAGTTGCCCAGCCTCTCCTACGGCGTCAACAACCTCGCCTCCGAGGTCAAGGTGCGTCTCAGGGTGCGCTATATCGTCAAGGAAATTGCCAGCAACAAGATCCTCCTCGAAATCGGCGACCAGACCTGGGAGGAGAGCTACCTGGTGTCCAGCAACCCCACCGCCAACCAGGACAGCGAGAGCAAAGCCCTCGACAAGATCATCGAGGACATGTCACAGAAAATCTACCAGAAGACCATTGCCGGGATCACCCGGATGTAGAAAATTTTCACCCACTCCCCAAAAGGCGGATCGGGCCATGCCCGTTCCGCCTTTTTTATCTGTCCGATATGCTGCGAATCGCCGATCTCGAGTTCTCCAGCCCGCTAGTGCTCGCTCCTCTGGCCGGATACAGCGACCTCCCTTTCCGCCTGCTCTGCCAGCGCTGCGGTGCCGGTTTTGTCGTTACCGAGATGGTCAGTTGCCACGGCCTGGTCTATCGCCAGGCCAACACCCTGAGGCTGCTCGACAGCGACGCCGACGAGGGGCCGCTGGCCATTCAGCTCTTCGGGGCCGATCCAGTGGCCATGGGCGAGGCGGCGGTCTTGGCCGCCGAGCGGCGGCCGGCGATGATCGACATCAATATGGGCTGTCCGGTCAGGAAGGTGACCAGGAGGGGTGCCGGGGCGGCCTTGATGACTACCCCGCAGCTGGCTGCGGAGATCATCTCCGCGGTGGTGGCCAGGGCAGCGCTGCCGGTGACGGTCAAGATGCGCTCGGGAAGGGATCAGGGCAGCATCACCGCCCCGGAATTCGCCGCCATGGCGGAGAGTTGCGGTGCCGCGGCGGTTATCGTCCATGCCCGCACCTGGGGCCAGGGCTTTTCGGGGCAGATCGACCCCGAGGTGATCGCCGCGGTCAAGCGGCGGGTGACTATTCCGGTGATCGGTAACGGCGATGTCCTCTGCCCTGAGGACGCCAGAAAGATGATGGCCGATACCGGCTGCGACGGGGTGATGATCGGCCGCGGCGCTCTCGGCAACCCATGGATCTTCGCCGGGCAGGCCAAGCCACAAAGCTTGACGGAGATCGCCACCATGGCGGCAGATCACCTCGCCCTCATCGAGCGTTTCCTGCCGGCCGAGCGCCTGGTCGGCCACGTCAAAGGCCAGCTGGCCCGATATTTCAAAGGGTTTTCAGGATCCGCCCAGTTCCGGGCCGAGCTCATGGCCACCGCCAACCTCGATCAGTTGCGTCAGCTCGTCGCCAACGCCATCGACAGCGAACAGACCAGCTCCTGACTTGTCACAAGCCAGGCCATCTGTTTCACCACCCCTTACTTGCGCAGCTGCTCGATCTTCTTGAGCAGCGCCCGCGTTTCCTCCCGTTCTTTGTCGCTCAGCCCTTTATCGCGCAGGGCGAGGCGCAGATTCTGCTCCGCCTGCTTCATCTTGCCGCTGTACAGGTCGTACTTCGCCAGGCACAATGAGGCCAGGCCGGCCTGCTGCCTGGCAGCGGCAAGATGGCCGAGTTCGAAATAGACCTGGGCATACTCAGGATATTGTGCGGCCACCGAGGTGAAATAGCGCTCCGCTTCCGCCGCCCGCCCCAGGCGCTGCAGCACCCGCGCCAGGGAAAAGGTGGCATAGAGATCGCCGCCATCCTGGCGCAGCGCCTCTCTGAGGGTTGCCTCGGCCTCGGCCATACGGTTCATCGCCGCCAGCATCACCCCCTTATCCACCAGCAGCTGCCGTTTTTCGGGGAAATCCTTGATGACCTTCTCGAGCAGTTCCATGCCGCGTGTATGATCCCCCTCGTTGCGCGCCAGCTGGCTCATTCCATATGTGGCCATGGTGCGGGCGAAGGGAGTCGAGCGCGAGTCGGAGAGGATGGCGGCCAGTGAGCCCTTGAACTGCTCGGTCTCGCGGAGATCGGCGAGAATGCGATATTTCCAGCGGAAGAAGGCGAAGTCCTCCCTTCCCTCTTTCGAAGATCCTGGCTCGCCCACCTTATCGAGGTCGAGCAGTGACTGGATGTAGTTGAGGCGCGCGTCGGGGTCGGGATGGGTGAGCAGATACTGTGGCGGTTTTTCGCTGCGATAGCGCGACACCCGGCGCATCGACTCCAGCATGCTCACCTGGCCATGAGGGTCGCGGCCGAGGCTCTTCATCCACCCATAGGCAAGGAGGTCGGCCTCTTCCTCGTTTTGCCGGCTGAAGTGCAGGTTGAGGCTCTGCCCGGTGGCGAGAGCCCCGGTGAGCAGCACCGGGGCCGTCGAGCCGCCGAATGCCACTGCCGCCAGGGCCAGGCCGAGGGAGGCGATGCCGGTATAGGTGCCTTTTTCCACCCGGTCGGCAAGGTGACGCTTCGAAATATGGCCGATCTCGTGGGCGAGCACCGATACCAGCTCATCTTCCGATTGCATCGCCGCAATCAGTCCGGCATGAAAGAAGATCAGCCCCGATGGGGCGGCGAAGGCGTTGAATTCCTTGTCATCGATGACGAAAAAGTGGTAGTCGAAGTACTGGATGCCGGCAACCTCGAGCACGCTGCGTCCAAGATCCTGCAGATACTGGCGGATATCGGGATCGTCCTTGATGGTGAAGGCGGAGCGCACCGAATAGAGCAGCTTCTCGCCCACCTCGCGCTCCTCGCCGATGGAAAAGGACCATGCCGGAGGGATCGTGGCACAAGGGGAAAAAAGCGCGACGACCAGCCAGACAACCGTCTTCAAGAAGAGAGATCTCATCGATTTTTCAGCCATTGCACGGTTCGCTGCAGGCCCTCCTCGGTAGAAATCAACGGTTCGTAGCCGAGGTCCCGGCGCGCCTTCTCGATGGAGAAATAATGGCACTTGGCCAGCTGTTCGGCAAGGAATCTGGTCATTTTCGGTTCTTGGTGCAAGCCGAGCAGGCGATAGCACAGCTCGAGCACCGCCCCCAGGCGATAGGCGGTCCGCTCGGCGACACGTTTTTCTACCCGCGGCACCCCCATTCGGCTGAAGAGCTCGTCGATCCAGCGCCACAGGTTGACCGGCTCGCCCTGACTGATGAAGTAGGCCTTGCCGCTCCCCCGCCCCGGGCCGGCGAGATCGGCGGCAGCGAGGATATGGGCCTCGGCGACGTTATCGATATAGCTGATATCGACGAGGTTGCTGCCATCGCCGACCTGGCGCAGGCTCTGTTCCCTGCCCCTGGCGAGTAGCCGCGGCAGCAGATGGGGGTCTCCCGGCCCCCAGATGAGATGGGGACGCAGGGCGCAGGTCTTGAGGGCGGGACCGGCCGCGGCAAGCACCAGACCTTCGGCAATGGCCTTGCTCCGCGCGTAGTGGCAGAGGAATTGTCGCCCATAGGGCAGCCGCTCGTCGCCGCCGCGGATATCTTCGCCATTGAAGACCACCGATGGCGTCGAAGTGTACACCAGGCTGGCGACCCCGGCCTGACGGCAGGCGGCGATGACATTCTCGGTACCGAGGACATTGCTGCGATGGTAGAGCTGCCACTGCCCCCAGATACCGGCCAGCGCCGCGGTATGAACGACGAGATCGACGCCGTCCACCGCCGCCAGGAGCTCACTGAGATTGGCGATGTCACCGACGAATCCCCTGGCTCCGGCCGCCTCGACCTCGGCATAGCGGTGGCGGGCGATGATCCGGGTATCGACACCGAGAGCGAGCAGCCGCCTGACCACCGCCTGGCCGACGAAGCCGCCGCCACCGGTGACCAGGGCGCTTTTTATCGTTGCGGGAAGAGTTGCCGTTGTGCCCATAGCGACAGTTTCTCGCGGAAGATTTTGGCGTTATGCCGGATGTCCACCGGAAAGGCGGGATGGATGAGCACGGTGCGTATGCGCCTGGTGAGCGGGTGAGCGGCGCACAGCTGCAGTGCCTCGGTGACGACTCGCGAGCCGTCGGCGGCCTTGCCGGGCTGGAGTTCGACGATCATCACCGGCACCGTCTCGCCCCCGCCGTCCCTGACGCCGACCAGAGCGGAGCGAAAGACCCGGGGATGTTCGTTGACAATGGCTTCGCAGGGGATGGTAAACATCCGCCCCTGGGCGGTCTCCAGGCGATGGGCGCGGCGGCCGCAGAACCACAGGCGCCCCTGCTCGTCGAGGTAGCCGACATCGCCCATGCGGTGCCAGAAGGTGTCGCCATCGGCCATCTTGGCCAGACTGGTCTCCTCGGGGTTGTTATGATAGGCCCTGGTGACCACCCCGCCGCGCACGATGATCTCGCCGATCTGCCCCGGCGGCAGCAGCCTTTCCTGACGAAGCACCGCCTGGGGCTCGTCGGAAATCTCCATGATGCGGATGTCGATGCCCGGCAAGGCCCTGCCAACGCAGGTTCCGGCACCATCCCGGCTACACTGCATGGTCTCGGCGAGCACTTCACTGGCGGTGATGGAGGCCACCGGCAGACTCTCAGTGGCGCCGTAGGGGGTATGGATCTCCGCCCCAGGACCAAGCAACCCCCTGGTCCGTTCGAGCACCCCGTAGGGGACCGGCGCCCCGGCCATGAGAATCTTGCGCAGAGTCGGCAGGCGCACCCCCTGCTTGCAGCAGTAGGTGCTGACCACGTTCCAGATCGCCGGCGAGCCGAAGGAGTACGTCACCCCATAGCGGAGGATGGAGGCGACGAACCGTTGCGGGCATACCTGGGCGGGGCGGGTCGGGTCCATGTCGGGTATGACCGAACAGGCGCCAAGAGCGGCCGAAAAGAGCGCGAAGAGGGGAAAAGCGGGTTGATCGATATCGCTGGGGCCGATGCCGTAGTAGTCACCAATGAGCTGCCGCTGAGCGTTGAAGATGCCATGCTCGTAGCGTACCCCCTTGGGCGGGCCGGTGGAACCGGTGGTGAAGATGATCGCCGCCAGGGCTTCGGCTGGGGAAGGATACACCACCGCCCCTTGGCTGTCAGCCACGGCCCGTCGCAAATCTGGCCCGAGGAGGCCAAAAGACCCGCCCAGGCAGAAGCTGCGGCGGACCGTGGCAAAGGTGCGGCGAAAAACTCTGGCGAAGAGGATCGCCTTGGGAATTCCCACCAGCACCGTCGGCTCGACGCGGGCGATGCAGCGCAGCAGGTTGCGATAGCCCATGCCGGGGTCGATGAGGACGATGACCGCGCCGAGTTTGAACAGGGCCAGGGTGAGGCAGATGAAGTCGATGGAGGGGGTGACCATGAGCATCACCACCTCCCCGGCCCGCACCCCCTGGCGCTGCAGGTGACGGCAATAGCCGTCGGACAACTGGTTCATGCCGAGAAAGGATATCTCGCGGCCGCTTTTCGCCTCGATGATGGCCGGGTGCCGGCCTCGCTCCCTGGCGATGTCGATAAAGGCTGCGGCGATATTCACCCTTGTCCCCCTTGTGCGGCGCCCTCGCCTTGCTCGAAAAATTTCTTGAGGATGGCGATCACCTGCGGCCCACGGTCCTCGAGGAGATAGTGCCCGGCGTCGGCGAAGTGCGTGCAGGCCGCATCGGGAAAGCGGCGCCGCCACTCATCGTAGAAGACGTCGTCGAAGCAGAAGTCCTTGCCCCCCCAGAGGATATGCAGGGGGATGCCCCGCTCGCGCAGATCAGCGAGACCGGCCTCGATCCCCGCCAGGACCCGATAGCTGCGATGTCCCGGGTCGAGCGGGATATCCCTCACAAAGGCGGCGATGGCGACACGGTTGCCCCAGCTGTCGTAGGGCCTGAGATAGCTGGCCGCCACCTGGGCAGGGAGGGGCGTGGTGACCGCCATGAATGTCGCCGGCCAGGCGAAGCCGTTGCAGAGGCGCACCAGCACCTCGCCGAGAATTGGCAGACGGCACAGACTGATACGCCACGGGATACGCCGCGAACGGAAGGCGGCGGTGTTCATCAGGGCGATCCTGTCGATACGTGCGGGGTGCCGCACCGCGTAGCCGAAACCGATGGCCCCGCCCCAGTCGTGCACTACCATGGAACAGCGCGTAATGCCGAGATGGTCGAGAAGCGCTTCGAGATTGTCGATATGATTCTTCAGACAGTAATCATAGCGGGCCGGCTTGTCGGACAGCCCGCAACCAAGGTGGTCGATAGCGATCACCCGGTGGCTGTGTCTGAAGGCGGCAACTACATGGCGGAAGTAATAGGACCAGGTCGGGTTGCCGTGCACCAGGACAATGCACGGCCCTTCACCCTCATCAAGGTAGTGCAGGCGATGGTCGCCGACGGGGAAGAAGCGGCCTTCGTAGGGATAGTCGTAATACACCGAATACTCTGTCAAGGTGAATAGCTGAGGAAGACGGGAGAGCTGTCGGGTCGGGGAGAACACCATGAGGAGCCGTAACCCTTTCCGCCCGGCCAGTGACGTCGGCCGATTACGTTATACCGCCTGTCCGACGGGTGTCAACCAATATCGACCACCCCGTGGAGGAGCCACACCCTCCTCGCCGGGGTCTATGGAATGTCGCCTGATCCCCGGCGGGGAACCGCGGCGTTTCCTCCAGGAGCAGGGCGAGAGCTCCATAACGGCTTGATAAATCGATTGCTTTTATAAAAATGATATGCTACACGATAGGCGATGTCGCGTTCCCTGCTCGCCGTCCGCCCCTCGTCGACGAGCTCCGGGTTGGCCGACGGCCGACCGGCGCTCTCCATGCAAAGCATCACCAGAGGGGAGAGATCTTTTGCGAGCGGCGGTCTCGCGGCACAAGCAGCTGCGACCGGCACGGTCGACTTTTCCCAAAGGTTCCCCTTGGAACCGAGCACAGAAGGAGCAGCACGATGGCAGAAGGCACAGTCAAATGGTTTAACGACGCGAAGGGTTTCGGATTCATCGAACAGGACGGAGGCAAGGACGTCTTCGTCCACTACTCCGCCATACAGTCGGAAGGCTTCAAATCTCTCGAGGAGGGCGCCCGCGTCAGCTTCGAGATCGTTGATGGCCCGAAAGGTCCGGCCGCCGAAAAGGTGTGCAGAATGTAACGCGGGACACCATCGTCTCGATACACCGCCACAGGCCCGGCAGCTCGTTTGCCGGGCCTGTGGTCGTTTTTCACATAGGAACCAGGGGCAGGTATTCCGGTTCCCAGCGGATGCGGTCGATGAGCTTCTTCATGCGCGCCTCGTCGTTCTCGTGCTGAAAATCGGAATAGACGCAGGGCCGGCTTACCCCGTGACGGACGGCGGTCATGGCCACTGCCAGGGCGACCTTCTTCCCCACCTGACCGATATTGGCGATGGGCGGCATCAGCTTGCCCTGGGCCAGTTCTTCGGGTGTCATCATCTCGACGATGGCCTGTGCCGCGGCGGTGAAAAACTCCGGCAGCACCTCACGCGCCCCCGATACCAGCACCCCCAGACCGACTCCGGGAAAGACCAGGGCGTTGTTGCACTGGCTGATGACGAACGATTCTTCGCCGGCCGCAGGGCCGCAGGGATTGCCGGTGGCCAGCAGCACCCCCGCCTCGAGCCACTTCTGCATATTGCGACAGAAGGTCTGCGGCGTCGAGATATGATGGAAGAGCGGCAGGATCACCGGTCGGTCGGTGTTCTGCTTCAGAGCGTCTACGGCCTCGACGCGGAAGAAGAAGTCCTGGCCGGTGGTGCCAAGGAGCACGGTGATGCCCGCCTGCCGGATGATCTCCGGGATGTCGATCCGGTCGATAGTCGCCACCCAGGGGAATTTTTTCTTGTCTTTGGCAAATTTGCGCTTGTAAAGCCTGGGGTCGCGGATATTGGTGATCAGCCCCTGGGAGTCGATCATGAAGATGGCGTCCAGCGCCTGCCGCGCCGTCAGTCCCTCGAGGATCAGGGCGCGCTGCAGCTGCTCGCCGATACCGACACCGCCGGCTCCCGCGCCATTGATGAGGAATCGCTGCTCGGTAAGCTTCTCTCCCTTGATCTTCATCGCCGCGAGGATCGCCGCCAGGGCCACCGCCCCGGTGCCCTGGATGTCGTCGTTGAAGGAGATGACCTCGTCGACGAAGGCGTCGCGGATACTGAAGGCGTTCTGCTGCGAGAAGTCCTCCCACTGGCACAGGGCGTTGGGGAAAACGTTGCGGAAGGCGCGCACGAATCGCCCGACGAAGCTGAGGTACTCCTCGCCGGAGAGGCGGTTATGACGCCAGCCGAGGTACTGCGGGTCGGCAAGGAGCGTCTCGTTGTCGGTGCCGACGTCGAGGGAGATCGGCAGGCAGTGCCAGGGGGCGATACCCGCGCCCTGGGTGTAGAGCATCAGCTTGCCAAGGCACACGGCTATGCCGCCCGCCCCCTGATCGCCTATGCCGAGTACCCCCTGGTTGTCGGTGACCACCGCCACACGGATGTCGCGATGGGTGAAACGCCGCAGGATATCCTCGGCATGGTCGATATTGCCGGGATAGAAGTGAAGGCCGTTGGCCTGGCGGAACATCGACGAGTATTTCTGCACCGCCATGCCGATGGTCGGGGTATAGATGATCTTGATATAGCGCTCGATGTCACTCTTGATGAGGGCATGGGTGAGGGTGACGTTGCGGTCGAGCAGGGCGCGGAAGAAGATGAACTTCTCGATGTCGTCACTCTTCTCCTCGACCTTGAGGCGCGAGGTCTGCACCTGGGCGTCGAGATTGCGCACCCCCGGCGGCAGAGTGGCCTCGAGACTCAGCAGCCGCCGTTCTTCCAGGCTGAAGGCCGTCCCCTTGTTGATAAAGCTGCACGACCGCGCCGCAGAGCCGCTGGCATAGACCAGGATTTCGCGGGTATTGCCGTATTCGTCGTATTTGAACCTGTAGAGATTCGCCGCCATACTCAAGCCCCCTCCATGTTCGCCCGCAAGACCTGAACGATTGACAAGGAACGTAGTTTGCCGCATAATGCCCGGCCATGGAAACCTGGCAACACCTTCTTGGCGACAGCATCACCACCCTCGAGCAGTTGCGCCACCGTCTGGGCTGCGATGATACCGCACTGGGGCAAGTAATAGCAAACTTTCCCTTGCGAATAAATCCCTATTTTGCAAATCTCATACAATCTCCGGGAGATCCGATCTGGAGGCAGGTGGTTCCCGACCTCGCCGAACTGCACGACGACGTCTGTCCCGCCGACCCTTTGGGCGAGGAGCAGCTCAGCCCGGTGCCCAACCTCGTCCATAAATACCCCGACCGTGTCCTCTTCCTGGTTTCCGGCAGCTGTGCCGCCTATTGCCGATTCTGCACACGCAAACGCATGGTGGGCAGCCGCGACATGTGTATCGGCACCGCCAACCTCCGCGCCGGCTACGCCTACCTGCGTGACCATCCCGAAGTGCGCGAGGTGCTGCTCTCCGGCGGGGATCCCCTGCTGCTCGCCGACGAGGTCATCGGCGAGATCCTCTCCAGCCTGCGCGCCATTCCCTCCATCGAGGTGATCCGTATCGGCACGAGGGTGCCCTCGGTGCTGCCGATGCGCGTCACCGCCAGGCTCACCGACATCCTCAGGCAGCATCATCCTCTCTATATCAATACCCACTTCAACCACCCCATGGAGATCACCGAAGAGGCGGCACGGGCCTGCGCCATGCTCGCCGACGCCGGCATTCCACTCGGCTGTCAAACCGTGCTCCTCAGGGGTGTCAACGATGATGCCGGAACCATCGCCCAGTTGATGACCATGCTGCTCCGCATCCGCGTCAAACCCTATTACCTCTTTCAGGCCGATCTCACCCGCGGCACCAACCACTTCCGCACCCACAGCAGCGTCGGCATTGCCATCATGAAACGGCTCTATGGCCATATCTCCGGCATGGCCATTCCTACCCTGGCCCTCGACGCACCGGGCGGCAAGGGCAAGATCCCCCTTACGCCAAGCTATATCGTCCAGTCGGGGGACGAGCTTCGTTTCACCAATTTCCGCGGCGAACCCTGTACCTACCCCGAGGCCGGCGAGGCGGTGTGAGTCGCCGGCGACCACTTTTTCCGTCCCTCCCTTTACTTTGCCGGCGGTGGCACGGTATATTTATGGCACGTCGACACCACGCACCATTCGTTTTTCTCCCACGGAACAAATATGGATAAGGACCAGCTGCTGCAGAAAATCCTCGCTTCCAGCGAATTGCCAACCCTGCCGACGGTGGCTTCGAAGCTCATTTCGCTCACCGCCCGCGAAGACGCCACCCTGGCCGATATCGCCGCCCTGGTGTCCCGCGACGTTTCCCTGTCGGCCAAGATCCTCAAAGTCTCAAACTCCGCGTTCTACAGCTTCCCGCAACAGATCGGCTCCATCCAGCAGGCGGTGAGCATTC
Source organism: Desulforhopalus sp. (assembly GCA_024710585.1). Lineage (GTDB taxonomy): Bacteria > Desulfobacterota > Desulfobulbia > Desulfobulbales > Desulfocapsaceae > Desulforhopalus_A. Next base: position 10,213 of record JANJUM010000248.1, on the reverse strand, counting down.
TCGGCATGAACGCCGTGCGCAGCCTGGTGCTGTCCTTCTCTTTCCTCAACATCCGCGGCACCCGCGGCGTCAGTCGGTTCGATTTCGAGAAATTCTGGCAGCGCTCCCTTTCCTCGGCGGTGGCCACCCGGCTGATCCTCGAGCAAATCAAGGGAATCGACGCCGAAGAGGGCTTCTGCACCGGGCTCTTGCAGAACCTCGGCGAGCTCATCCTCGCCCGCACGTTCTCCAAAGAGTACGAACAGCTCCTCCACCAGCGGGAAGAGCAGCCCCGTGACAGCCGTGAGGCGGAACGTGAGGTCTTCGGCTGCGATCACACCGTCATCGGCGCCCATGTGGCTAGGAGCTGGGGCTTCCCCGAATCCCTGGTGGCCCCCCTCGAGCATCACCACCAGCCCGAACTCTATAAAGGCAGCAGCCCCACCATCCGCACCACGGTCAGGGCGGTCTATCTTTCAGACCAACTGTCCAGCATTCTCTTTTCCGACAAGCCCGAAGCCCACCACAAGATCTTCCAGAAAGACGCGGCGAGGCTCCTTGGCCTTGACGCCGCCGCCATCGAGACTATTCTCGAACAGCTCCACCTGCGCGTCAAGGAGGCCGGCACCTACTTTAACCTCAAGCTGCAGAGCCCCAAGTCGGTGCAGGAAATCCTCCAGGAGGCCAATATCCGCCTCAGCCTGATCAACCTCGACTACGATCAGATGAACAAGCAGCTCATCCAGGCCAAGATCAACCTCGAAAACCTCACCAGGGCCCTGGAAGAAAAGAACCGCATCCTCGACAACCTCGCCAACGTCGATGGCCTGACCGGGGTCTATAATCACCGCTATTTCCAGACCGCCCTGGAACAGGAGATCAGCCGCGCCAACCGCAACGGCAGCACTATATCCCTACTGTTCATCGACATAGATTTCTTCAAGAAGTTCAACGACACCTATGGCCACCAGGCGGGTGACTTCGTGCTCTCGCGCTTTGCTGCCACCATCCGCGACAACCTGCGCCAATACGACGTGCTTGCCCGCTACGGAGGGGAAGAGTTCGTCGTCATCCTCCCCGAGACCACCACCGAGGACGCTCTGGCAGTGGGCGAGAAGCTTCGTACCGCCGTCGAAAACACGGCGTTTCGTGACTCCCGCGAGGAATATCATGTCACCGCCAGCTTTGGTCAGGCAGCGGGAACCCCCTCCACCGAAGACCATTTCTCCAAAGACAACCTCATCAGCCAGGCGGACCAGGCCCTTTACTCCGCCAAGGAACAGGGGCGTAACCGCGTTGTCGCCTACTCTCCCAAAAAGAAGTGGTTCTCATTTTCGTAAGGTGAGGATTCAGGACCAGGCCGTTACCGACGTACCCAGCGGCCCCTCTCCCTAGCCTTTCACGCCATCGTCCGACATCCCTTCACACCGCCTCGCCACGGATCAGCACCAGCCTCATCGAAATGATTCCTACAATGTGAAATAGCAGGAAAAAGAAGGATCTTCGCCTCCCTCCGCACCCCTTGTCCTTTCTTGATCGCAAATAAAAAAACACTTTGACAAACATCAATAATTGTTATCTAGTCTAGCGAGAAACCGACCGAGCGCTCGGTTGCAAAGCCGAGAAAAGGGAAAGGCGTCAACAGTCGACATCACGGACAACCAACAACACATCTCAAACAAGGAGCCGCTCATGGGTATGGAAGATCTGTACAGGGAAGTGATGAAGCTCAACATGATGGATGACAACGATCTCAAGAGAGATACGGCGAGGGCCTTTTTCGAAAAACTCAATTACATGAAACTTCCCGAGTATTTCAACTGGGCGTCGGAGATCTTCGAGGGCCTCCATGTCAAGGAACGGGGCGATAAGACCGCCCTCGTCTGGGTGGATATCGCCACCGGGGAGAACGCTTCCTTCTCCTACCGCGACTTCGCCTTCCGCGGCAATCAGTGCCTCAACCGTCTGCGCAAGGCCGGCGTCAACAAGGGCGACAACATGTATATGATGGTGCCCATCTACCCCGAGACCTGGTTCGCCAGCTTCGCCTGCATCAAGGGCGGCCTGGTGGCGGTGCCCACCGCCACCACCATGACGCAGCGGGAACTGGAGTTCCGCTTCGAGGCCTATCCGCCGGACGTCATCATCGCCGACGCCATCTATACCAGCATCATCGACGCCGCCCTGGCCACGGTGAAAATGACACCAAAGATCAAGCTGGTGCTGGGCAAGAAAGAGGGCTGGGTGGAGTACACCGAGCTGGCTTCCGAAGCAACCGAAGCCGAAGCGGCCAAGACCAAGTCCAGCGACCTGCTCTTCTGCTTCTTCACGTCCGGCACCACCGGCCTGCCCAAGCGGGTCGGCCACACCGCCACCAGCTATCCGGTGGGACACCTCTCCACCTCGGTGATGACCGGCATCCGCACCGACGACATCCACCACAACCTCAGCGCCCCGGGCTGGGCCAAGTGGGCCTGGTCAAGCTTCTTCGCCCCGCTCAACGTTGGCGCCACCGGCTCGGGCTTCCACTTCACCGTGCTCGACGGCGACAAGTACCTCACTGCACTCACCACCCACAAGATCTCCGTCTTCTGCGCCCCGCCCACCGCCTGGAGGATGTTCATCAACCTCGACACCTCGAAATACGACTTCTCCTCCCTGCGCCAGTCCATCGGCGCCGGGGAACCGCTCAACCCGGAAGTCATCTCCAAGTGGAAGAAACTCACCGGCACCGAAATTCGCGACTTCTATGGTCAGACCGAGTCGACGGCGATGATCGGCAACCACCCTTGGATGACCGGCAAGATGAAAGCCGGGTCCTTCGGTCAGCCATCGTTCATGTACGATGTCGCCCTGATGGACGACGACGGCAAAGAGGTCACCGCCCCCAACGAGCCCGGCCATATCGTCGTCAAGCTCGACAAGTGGCGCGCCATGGGGCTTTTCACCGAGTATATCGGCAGCCCCGAGAAGATGGCTGGGGTGTTCATCAATAACGCCTACTACACCGGCGACCGCGCCAGCATCGACGAAAATGGCTACTGGTGGTTCGTCGGCCGCAGCGACGATGTCATCAAATCCTCCGACTACCGTATCGGCCCCTTCGAAGTGGAAAGCGCCCTGATCGAGCACCCCTCCGTGGCCGAGTCAGCCATCGTCGGCGTCCCCGACCCCAAGCGCCACCAGCTGGTCAAGGCCTTTGTCATCCTCAAGCAGGGCTACACTCCTTCCCCCGAACTCGCCCTCGAGCTGTTCCAGCACAGCATCAAGATCCTCGCCAAGTTCAAAATTCCGAGGATCATCGAGTTCGTACCGATGGTGCCTAAGACGCTGAGCGGCAAGATCCGCCGCGTCGAGCTGCGGCAGCAGGAAATCGAACGTCAGGAGAAGAACATCAAGGGAAGCAAGCAGGAATACTTCTACTGGGACTTCCCCGAACTGAGCTCGAAAAAAGATTGATGTAACAAGTGATATCTCTACCCGGGAAGGGGCGCCGGCCCCTTCCCGGCCATTTCTACCGCTCCACCCCTTACCTCAGGAGAACGACCGATGATTTTTGAGCTGACCGAAGAACAGAACCTCATTCGCGACATGGTTCGTCAATTCGCCGAAACCGAAGTAGCCCCCAGCGCGCGCATCCGCGACGAAGAAGAACGTTTCGACCGGGCGCTGATGTTCGATCGCCTCTCCGAACTCGGGCTCACCGGCATCGTCTTTCCCGAGGAGTATGGTGGCGGCGGCGCCGACTACATCAGTTATGCCATCGCCGTAGAAGAGCTGTCGCGGGTGTGCGCTTCCACGGGGGTCACCCTGTCCGCCCACCTTTCCCTGGGTGCCAACCCCATCTACCTCTTTGGCAACGAAGGGCAGAAACAGCAGTTTCTCGCTCCTCTCGCCCGTGGCGAGAAGATGGGCGCCTTCGGCCTTACCGAACCGGCCGCCGGTACCGACGCCGGGGGAACCAAGACCACAGCCGTCAAGGACGGCGATTCATGGGTGCTCAACGGTACCAAGATCTTCATCACCAACGCCGGCGAAGCCGAAACCTATGTCGTTTTTGCCCGTACCGATAAAAACGCCCAGAAACATCATGGCATCAGCGCCTTTATCGTCGAAAAAGGCACCCCCGGATTCTCCTTCGGCAAAAAAGAGGCCAAGATGGGCATCCGCAGCTCGCCCACCATGGAACTCGTTTTCGAAAACTGCCGGATTCCAGCATCACAGCTTCTCGGTGAGGAGGGCCAAGGCTTCAAGATCGCCATGAAGACCCTGGATGGCGGCCGAATCGGCATCGCCTCACAGGCTCTGGGTATCGCCCAGGGGGCCCTGGAGGCGGCAGTCAACTATGCACGGGAGCGCAAACAATTCGAATCGCCCATCTCCAGATTTCAAGGGGTGCAGTTCCAGCTTGCCGACATGGCAACCCAGATCGAAGCCTCGCGGCTCCTGGTGTATAGCGCCGCTTTTAAGGCAAGCAACGGAATTTCCTATTCCCAGGCCTCGGCCATGGCCAAGCTGATGGCCAGCGAAACGGCGATGCGTGTCACCACCCAGGCGGTGCAGATCTTTGGCGGCTATGGATATACCCGCGAGTTTCCGGTTGAACGGATGATGCGGGATGCCAAGATCACCGAGATCTATGAAGGTACCAGCGAGGTGCAGCGCATGGTCATCGGCAGTGCCCTGACCAGGTGAGGAAACTGTCGGCAAACAGGTGGCGGATAAGGAGACTAACTTCGTGAAGATTCTCGTATGCATGAAGCATGTTCCTGATATGGAGTCGAAATTCAAAATCGCCGCAGACGGTCGCTGGTACGATGGCGGTGATCTCGCCTGGCGCATCAACGAATACGACGAATATGCGGTGGAACAGGCGGTACGGCTCAAGGAACAGCTTGGGAACAGCGACATCACGGTGCTTTCCATCGGACCGGAGCGAGTCAAAGAAGCGATGAAAAAGGCCCTGGCCATGGGCTGCGACCGTGGCGTCCATGTTCTCGACGACCGCCCTTCTGACAGGGACGCCATGGCTATCGCCACCATCATCGCGGCGTTCGCCCGCGGGCGCAACTTCGACTGCATTTTCACCGGCATGCAGTCGCAGGACCGCGGCAGCGGCCAGGTCGGCATCCTCGTCGGCGAGATGCTCGGCCTGCCGGCGGTCAGCACCATCGTAGATTTTTCATGCAATGGCGACAACCGTTACACCGTAAAACGCGAGCTAGAAGGCGGCGTGCGGGCGGTGGTCGAGGTACGCGGCCCGGCCCTGTTCACCTGCCAGCTGGGGCTCAACACGCCGCGCTACCCGACGCTGCCGAACATCATGAAGGCCAAGAAAAAGGAGTTGCTCACCGTTCCCGTAACCGAACTGGCCGGAACCGGCAATGTACAGGATACAGTGCAGCTGTTCTTCCCGGAGAAAAAAGGCGGCGGCCTGCTTCTCGAGGGTGAAATCCCGGAGTTGGCAGACAAATTGATAGCCATACTTAAGGAAAAGACCACCGTTCTCGCCTGATCCCCAAAGGCGACAGGGGCGTCAACCGCCCTCCCGCTTCTGGGGAGACGGCCGCAGAGAAGTTCAGTGGTGATAGAGGAGACAGCCATGAACATGCTGCTGGTAGCCGAATACCGTCAAGGTAAAGTTCTCGGCAACTTTCACGAGTTGCTCGCCTTCGCCGCGCAGCTGCAGGGGCAGCCGTCGCTCTTCATCGTCTGCGACGTCAACGCTCCACCGGCCTTCCCCGGCCGCGTCTATCTCGCCGATGTTGCGACATACAAGGAATACGACCCGTCCAGCCACCAGAAACTTTTGCTCGAGGCAGTGCGTCGCGAAGGGGCGGAGATGGTCGTCTTCGCTCATTCCTCCTACGGCTGGGACCTGGCGCCACGCATCGCACTGGCCCTCGGTGCGGCCCAGATATCCGAGGTTACCGCGGTGGTCGACGGCGACTGTGTCGTTCCGGCTTGCAACAGCAAACTGCGCCGCCGAGTGAAAAGTCTCTCCCATACCACGGTGGTCACCCTGCAGAGCGGCGCCTTTAGCGCCCAGGCACCCGAAGTTGGCCCATCGACCATCATTCCACTCGAAATCGACGACGCCACTCCCTATACCTTCCAGGGATACGAGACCGCAGCCGCCGGGGGTGTCGACCTCGGCAAAGCTGCGGTTATCGTCAGTGCCGGGCGCGGCATCGGCAAGCCCGAAAATGTGGCCCTGGTTGCCGAACTGGCCAAGGCCCTCAAAGGCGAGTACGGCGCGAGCAGACCTGTGGTCGATGCCCAGTGGGTGGAGCACTACCGTCAGGTCGGCACTACCGGCCAGACAGTCGCTCCCAAACTCTACATGGCCTGCGGCATTTCCGGGGCCATCCAGCATCTGGCCGGCATGAAGAAGTCTGAGTTCGTGGTAGCTGTCAACACCGACAAGGACGCACCCATCGGGGAGATCGCCGACGTCATGGTACTCGCCGACCTCAAGCAGTTCCTCCCCGTCCTGACGGAAAAGTTGCGAATGGTCTGATATCGGACCAAAAACAGGCAGTGCCTAAAACAAAAAGGTGCCACTCTCAAGGAGGCTGAAAGAAAGAGAGCGGTGGAGGGGTCTCGTTCGTGGCAGGTGTTTTTCCTTTTGTTCTGAGGTTTTTTTGTATACGTTTTCACCCGCAGCATCGACAATCATTGAAAAACGATCACAAAGACATCCTTGGAGACAAAGCGATGGAGAATGACATATTCGCGGACGAAGTGACCACCAACATCAAGAACCAGGAACTGGTCAAGGAGCGGCGGCGGCAGATCGCCGACGGCGCCGTCAAGCTGTTCATCAAGCATGGGTACCACAAGACCACTACCCGCGCCCTGGCCAGGGAAACAGGGCTATCCATCGGCTCTCTCTATGAATACGTCTCCACCAAGGACGATGTGCTCTACCTCGTCTGCATCGCCATCCATTCCGAGGTCGAGCAGGGTGTCAAAGATGCCCTGGCGCGGCCGACAGTCGGCAAGGAGGCCCTGGCCGAAGTCATCCGCGAATATTTCCTGGCCTGTAACCGCATGAGCGACCACGTCTTGCTCATGTACCAGGTCACCCACTTCCTGCCACTGAAATGGCAGGAAAAGGTGCTCGAGGCGGAACTGCGCATCACCAATCTGTTCATCGAGGCAATGCGTGAACTGCGCCGCATCGGCAAGCTGCCGATGCTCGAAGACCATACCATCAACCTCATCGGGCATAACATTTCCGTGCTCGGCCATACCTGGGCATTCCGCCGCTGGTATTTTGGCAAGCACTTCACCATAGAGCAATATATCGAGCAGCAGACGGAATTCATCATGAGTTTCCTGGAGAAGAGCAAGAGTGCCACCGTGGTCAACCACCCGGCGTAACCCCTCGCTTCCGTCTGCCGCATGGACAACGCAACCATCGATCAGCAGCGCTAAGACAAAAGGAGCTACCATGCACGCGGAAGCCACAGTCTATCGACCGAAAAACGTCGTTCGAGTCATCACTGCCACCTCTCTCTTCGACGGCCATGACGCCTCGACCAACATCATGCGCCGCATCATGCAGGACTCGGGCGTGGAAGTCATCCACCTCGCCCACAACCGCTCGGTTCAGGAACTGGTGGACACCGCCATCGCCGAAGACGCCCAGGGCATCGCCATGTCCAGCTACCAGGGCGGCCATATGGAGTCCTTCAAATACATGATCGACCTCCTCAGGGAGAAAGACGCCGCCCACATCAAGGTGTTTGGCGGTGGGGGCGGGGTCATCGTCGCCGAAGAGATCAAGGAACTTGAACGCTACGGCGTAACCAAGATCTATTCGCCAGAGGACGGCGCCTCCATGGGCCTGCAGGGCATGATCAACCATATGGTGCAACTGCTCGACTTTTCCACCCTTCCCCATCACCGTCTCGACCCTGCAGAACTTCACTGGAACAACCCCAAGGCCATCGCCGGCTTCATCACCGCGCTGCAGCAGGCCAAAGCCGATGGCAATGGCCGGCTCGCCGAACTCTCCTCCATGCTCAAACCGCTGGCGGCTGAGCGCAACCCGCCGGTGGTCGGCATCACCGGTACCGGGGGAGCCGGCAAGTCTTCGCTGACCGACGAAATTCTCGTTCGTTTCCTTCATGATATCAAAGAGATCCGCATCGCCGTCATCTGCTGCGACCCCTCGCGCAAGAAGACCGGCGGGGCTCTGCTCGGCGACCGCATCCGCATGAACAGCCTCGCCCAGTCGGCGAACATCTACATGCGCAGCCTGGCTACCCGCGACTCGGCCAGCGAAATCTCCGAGGCCTTGCCCGAGGCCATCGCCGTCGCCAAGGCTGCCGGCTTCGATCTGGTCATCGCCGAGACCGCCGGCATCGGCCAGGGCGACTCGAAGATCACCGACATCGCCGACATCTCCCTCTATGTCATGACCAGCGAATTCGGGGCTCCATCGCAGCTGGAAAAAATCGACATGCTCGACTACGCCGACCTCATCGTCGTCAACAAATTCGAGAAAAAAGGCAGCGACGACGCCTTGCGCGACATCCGCAAACAGGTACAGCGCAACCGCAAGCAATGGCAGACACCACCAGCCGAGCTGCCGGTCTACGGCACCATCGCCTCGAAATTCAACGACGACGGCATCACTGCCCTCTACCACGGCATCATAGAGCAATTGCGTGAAAAATGCCGACTCGAGCTGCGCCCGAGCCTGCCCAAGCCGGCGGAGAAGATGTCTTCCTCGAAGACCATCGTCATCCCTTCGCAGCGCCTGCGCTACCTCTCCGAAATCGCCTCCACCGTTCGTCAGTACCACGAGGAGACGAAGAAACAGGCCGAAGCGGTGCGCCGCCACCTTTATGTGGCTGAAACGGCGAAAATCCTCGGCGAAGATGGCGATGCCCCGGCCGCCACCATGGAGACTTTGCAGAACAAGGCGACCCTCCTTGCCGAGTCTATTTCTGCGGACACCGCCACCATGCTGCGTACCTGGGAGAAGAACAAGGGCGATTATTCCGGCGACCAGCTGGTCTACAAAGTGCGTGACCGAGAGATCTGCGTGCCGCTGACCACCACCTCCCTGTCGCACTCCAAGATTCGCAAGGTGTCCCTGCCAACCTTCTCCGACCCGGGCGACATATATGCCTGGCTGCGCAAGGAGAACCTTCCCGGCTATTTCCCTTATACCGGCGGTGTCTTCCCGATGAAACGTACCGGGGAGGACCCCACTCGCATGTTCGCCGGCGAGGGCGGCCCGGCCCAGACCAACGCCCGTTTCAAGCTGCTCTCCGCCAACTACCCCGCGAAGAGGCTGTCAACCGCCTTCGACTCGGTCACCCTCTACGGTTGGGACCCGGCTGTACGCCCCGACATCTATGGCAAGATAGGCAACTCCGGGGTGAGCATCTGCACCCTCGACGACATGAAGGTGCTCTACGGTGGCTTCGACCTCTGTTCGCCCACCACCTCGGTATCGATGACCATCAACGGTCCGGCGCCCATCATCCTGGCCATGTTCATGAACACCGCCATCGACCAGCAGGTCGAGAAGTTCGTCACCGACAGCAATCGCGGCCCCGACGAGGATGAATACAAGCGCATCAAGGCCGACGTGCTCGCCAACGTTCGCGGCACCGTGCAGGCTGACATCCTCAAGGAGGACCAGGGCCAGAACACCTGCATTTTCTCCATCGAGTTCGCTCTGAAAATGATGGGCGACATCCAGGAATACTTCATCGCCAACAAGGTGCAGAACTTCTACTCGGTCTCGGTCTCCGGCTACCACATCGCCGAGGCCGGGGCCAACCCCCTCACCCAGCTGGCGCTGACGCTCTCCAACGGCTTCACCTACGTCGAGTACTATCTCGCGCGCGGCATGGGCATCGATGAGATCGCCCCCAACCTGTCGTTCTTCTTCTCCAACGGCATGGATCCCGAGTATACGGTGATCGGCCGCGTGGCGAGACGTATCTGGGCAGTGGCGATGCGGGAAAAATACGGCGCCTCGCCAACTTCACAGCGTCTCAAGTACCATATCCAGACCTCCGGCCGCTCCCTGCACAGCCAGGAGATCCAATTCAATGATATCCGCACAACCCTGCAGGCGCTCTGCGCCATCTACGACAACTGCAACAGCCTGCACACCAACGCCTTCGACGAGGCCATCACCACCCCGTCCGAAGAGTCGGTGCGCCGCGCCCTGGCCATCCAGCTGATCATCAACCGCGAGTGGGGG
>JANJUM010000215.1 GCA_024710585.1 Desulforhopalus sp. | reverse complement strand
CCCTTGTCGAGATGGGGGGCGAAGGCCAGGGTCATGAGGAAGGAGAAGACCGAGATGGCGCCGTCATATTTCTGCGCCTTCCAGGCATGGATGAAGCCGGAGGCGTTGATGAGGCCGATGACCGCCATCATGATGACCGCCGCCAGCACCGACTGCGGCAGGTGGTAGAGCAGGGGGGTGAAGAAAAGCAGGACCAGGGCGACGGTGGCTGAGGTGAACAGGCTCGACAGGCCGGTCACCGCTCCGGCCTGGAGATTGACGGCGGAACGTGAGAAGGAGCCCGAGCCGGGGTAGGCGTTGGTCATCGAGCCGATGATGTTGGCCAGGCCCTGGCCGATGAGTTCCTGGTTGGGGTCGAGACGCTGGCCGGTCTTGGCGGCCATGGCCTTGGCGATAGAGATGGCCTCCATGAAGCCGAGCAGGGAGATGATGATGGCGCTGGCCAGCAGGTGGGACATGGCGCGCAAGTCGAAGGGCGGCAGGGAGAAGGAGGGCAGGCCCTGGGGAATCTCGCCGACCACGGCGCCACCGCCCATCATGGTCAGTTCCTCGGTCTTGAGCGGCTTGTTGCCGACCTTGATACGCCAGGTGCGCCCGTCGGTTACCGCTCCCGCCGGAGTTTCGCCGCGCAGGGTGAAGCTCAGCTTGCCATCGGCGGTTTCGATGCCGTCGAAGAGCAGGTTGCGGATCTCGCGGCGATATTCGCCTGCCTTGCGGTTGAGGTCCTCGATGCCCAGCTGGATGACCCTGATCTCGTGCTCGGCAGCGAGGATGGCCATACCGTCGCCGCTCTTTTTGGCTTCGTCGAGTTGCAGGCTGACTTCGGTCTGCTTCTTTTCAAGCTCGGGCTTGGCCTTGAGGGCGGCGTTGAAGGACTGCACCAGCTCACGGGCCTTGTCGGAGTTGATGGCGGCGATATCCACCTTGGCGTCGTGCTGGAAGCCGACGGCCCAGGAGATGACCGTGGTCAGGGCCACCGCCACAAGGACGTTGGGGATCTTCGGAGCGACCTTCTTGAGTATGAACATCAGGGCGAAGGCGAAGGCGCCGATGAAAAACGTCGGCCAGTGGGTGTAGTGGATGGCGCTCTTGCACACCTCGATGATCGTTTCGTAGTGATGCTCGCGGCCATCGACGTAGACGCCGAACATCTTCTCCAGCTGCGAGGTGGCGATGATGATCGCCCCGGCGTTGGTGAAGCCGTTGACCACCGGGTGGGAGAGGAAGTTGACCACCAGGCCGAGGCGCAGGACGCCGAGGAGGAACTGGAAGGTGCCGACGATGAGCGACAGCAGCAGGGCATAGGCGATATAGCCCTCGCTGCCGGCGGTGGCCAGCGGGGCCAGCGAGGCGGCGGTCATCAGCGACACCACCGCCACCGGGCCGGTGGCCAGCTGGCGGCTCGACCCGAACAGGGCGGCGATCATCGGCGGCAGGAAGGCGGCGTAAAGGCCATAATAAGAGGGCATGCCGGCCAGCTGGGCATAGGCCATCGACTGCGGGATGAGGACCAGGGCCACGGTCAGGCCGGCAATGAAGTCCTGTCGGAAACTGTTGGCGTTATAGCCTTTCAGCCAGCCGAGAAACGGAAAGATTTTCGTTACCATTCATTTCACCTCGTTGTTGTGTTTGCGACGATATTGCGACAGCATGCCAACAGGTCGCCATAGAGGCTCCCTGCATTGTACAGGTTGTTGTTTTCCAGCTGGATGATGCCATCGACCATGGCGAGCACGATCAGGGCATACTTGCTGGCCGCCAGCGGCCGCACCGACCCGTCCTGCTGGCCGAGCAGCAGGGGCCTCTCGAAGATCTCCACCAGACAGCTGTAGATGTCGAGGAGGTACTGGCGGCAGGTGGGGTTGACCGCGGCCAGTTCGTGGGTGTAGTGGCGGCGCAGGAGGAGGAACCACTCGCGTTTGGTCTCGGAGAGGTGCAGGTGATAGGCCACCGCGCCGAGCAGCATCTCCAGGCCGTCGGGGAACTGCTCTTCCTGGAAATAGAGGGAAAAAGCCCGGGTCAGGCCGTTTTTGACGTGCTCGAGGACGGCGAGAAAGAGGTCTTCCTTGGTCTTGAAATGGTAGAAGATGGTGGCGCCGACGATGCCGGTCATCCCCGCCACCTCGGTCATCGAGGTGTTGGCGAACCCCTTGGTGGCGAAGAGGAAGGTAGCGGCGTCGATGATCTCGGTCTTCTTCGATTTCTTGGGCATCGTGGGTTCCGGGAGGAAGTCGTCTTGGTTAAACTGACTGATTGGTCAGTAAGTATAATATTGGCGAAAAAGAGTCAAGGGGAAAGATGGGCATGCTCCGATCTATTTCGTGGAATTCCGGACAGGTCGAGGGGGCGTCGGCCGGTGGAGGGGCGCTGCGGGCTTGCGCGCGGGACGAAAGGTGGTTATTGCCAGGGATATTGCCTGGCAGCCCTTCGCGGCAGACAACTGCGGCGGCCCGGGGCGGTTATCCGATGACAGTCAACAGGAGGGAGAACAGCTATGGAGTTCAGCGAAGTGGTTTCAACGAGGAGGAGCATCCGCGCCTATACCGACCAGGATGTGGACGCGGCGACGGTAGAGCGGGTGTTGCGCGCGGCCATGTCCGCGCCTTCGGCCGGCAACCAGCAGCCCTGGCATTTCGTGGTCATCCGCGACCGGCAGCGGCGCGAGGCCATCCCGGCCATTCATCCCTACGCGCGCATGGTGCTGCAGGCACCGGTGGCGATCCTCGTCTGCGGCGACCCGGAAGGGCGTAAATATCCGCAGTATTGGCAGCAGGACTGTAGCGCCGCCACGCAGAACCTTTTGCTCGCCGCCCGCGCCGAGGGACTTGGCACGGTGTGGTGCGGTGTCTATCCCAACGAGGAGCGGGTCGCCGGCTTTCGCCGTCTGCTGACCATCCCCGCCCATATCCTGCCCTTCGCCCTGGTGCCGCTCGGCTGGCCGGCCACCCCCTTCAAGAGCGAGGATCGCTACAATGCCCTGGCGGTCCATGAGGAAACCTGGTAGTCCGGCCGGGCAAAGGCGATCCCTGACACGGCGGCCCAACCGGGCCGATGGCCTCAGGCAGGCAGTGCCGTTTGGGGGGGGCGTCAGCGGCCGGCCAGGGTGTCCTGGACGGCGCTGGCCAGGGTCTTGACGAGGTAGGGCTTTTGGACGAACCGCCGCACGCCGTCGGCGAGGGCGCGCTGGAGATCGTCGCTGTCGGCGAAGCCGCTGGAGATGATGGCCAGCTGGCCGGGGTTGGCGGCGATGATCCTGCGGAATGTTTCGGCGCCATTTATGCCTGGGGGCATGACCATGTCGAGGATGACGAGGTCGGCCCGGTTGCTTTCAAGGTAGACCAGGGCCTCTTCGCCGCTGGCGACGGCGTGGCAGTGGTAGCCGAGGCTGCCGAGGAGTTCGGTGGCGATGGTGCGCTGGCCGTAATCGTCGTCGACGACGAGAATGCGCTCGCCCCGGCCGCGCAGCCGGTCGAACCCGGTGGCGTCGTCGTCGGTCGCCATCTCCTCGCGGGTCGCCGGGAAGTAGAGCTCGAAGGTCGTGCCGCCCGCATCGCTTGCCACGGTGAGCCCGCCGCCGTGGTCGTTAACGATGCTCCAGATCATCGCCAGTCCCAGGCCGGTGCCGCTGCGTCCCACCACCTTGCGTGAAAAGAAGGGCTCGAAGATGCGTTGCAGGCTCTCCTCGGGGATGCCGGTGCCGGTGTCGCTGACGGTGAGCACGGCATACTCGCCCTGCCGCATCTCGGGGTGGCCGGGCAGTGGCCTCTCGAGGTAGACGTTGCGGCTGGCGATGGTCACCCGGCCCTCGCCGACGATGGCCTCGGCGGCGTTGGTCACCAGGTTCATCAGGCATTTCCTGATATGGATCGGCGAGCAGGCGACGTTGAGCAGCTGCGGCTCGGCCACCCGCAAAAACTCCACCTCCCCGTGGATTTCCTTCAGCTTGACGAACTCCGGCGACCGCAGGTAGTCGTCGATGATCGCCTCGATGTTGTCGATGCTGCGTGTCGCCGCGAGGCCGCGGGCCAGTGTGAGCAGGTCGTCGACCACCGCCGCGGCGCTTTTGCCTGATGCCTTGATCGCCTCGAGGGGCTTGACCATGGGGCTGTCCGCCGGGATCTGCATGAGCAGCAGCTCGGGGTAGGAAATGACCCCGGAGAGGATGTTGTTGAGGTCGTGGGCGACACCGCCGGCCATCATGCCGATGGATTCCATCTTCTGGGCGCGGTGCAGCTTTTCCTCCATCAGAGCACGCTGGCGCTCCTCGTCCTTTTGCCGGCTGAGGTCGCGGAAGGCGTCGACACGCACCTCGCGGCCACGGTAGGTGGCGTGGCGGCTCTGCACCTCCACCGGAAAGATGTGCCCGTTCTTGCGTAGGCCGCGCAGTTCCAGGGCATCCCCCTCGCCACCAAGTTCGCGCCGCTTGAGCAGTGGCCGGTCGTCGGGGGCGACCAGGGTGATGAGGTAACGTCCCGCCGCTTCCACCGCGTCATAGCCGAAGAGGGTCTCGGCCGCCCGGTTCTGTTCGAGGAGAATACCGTTTTCGCTGATGAACACCGCCTCGAAGGAGGCGTCGGCGAGGGCGTGCAGCCGTTCTTCGGAGAGGCGCAGCTGGTCGGTGCGCAGCTGCACCAGGGCTTCGATCTCCTCCTGGCGGCGGCGCGAGCGCTTGCGCAGCATCAGGAAAGGGACGAGGGTGGAGAGGAGGATGGCGCCAACGGCGACCAGCACCACCAGGGAGGCGAAACGTGCCGTCTCCTGGCCGCGGGCCATGATACGGCGGGGCAGCTCGGCGGTGATCAATAGCGCCGGCTGGCCGTCGAGCCCAGGCAGCAGGCCGTAGGCGTGGAGGGTGTGCTCGTCGACGTTCTCGGTGAGGTAGCGGGCGGTGGCCAGGCTGTCGATACGCCTCAGGTTGTCCTCGGTCAGGGGGGCTGTGAGGCGGTCGCGCACGGAGAAGGAGATCTGCGTCTGGCGGCGCAGTTCCTCCAGCAATTCGTGGTCGAGGAATCTCCCGAGGAGGAGCGTGCCGCGGCTTGGCCCACGTCCCTCGCTGGTGAGGATGCGGTGAATGGCGAGGAGCATCGGTCCATGTTCGGTGAGGTGCACTCCGGCACGGCTGGTGAGGTTGGCGGGGACGATGAGAAGGTGGTGGTTGGGAGGGAAGCTGCCCGAGGGCAGGGTGGTCATTGGCGCCACCTCGCCGCTGCCCGGCAGGCGGGTCTCGCCATAGACAATTCTCCCCTCGCTGTCGATGACGTACATCAGGTGGATATCGGTCTTGAGCAGGGTGTTCCACTGGAAGTTGGAGTCGACGAAGGCCTGGTTCCCATCGAAAACGTAGTCGTAGAGATCGTCCCAGGATGCCCAGTCGGTGGACAATCGCTGGACGTGGTCGATCTCGCGCTGCAGGGTGGTCAGGCAGCGGGTGATATCCTTGGCCGCTTCGCTTCGTTCAAGCTCGATGAACCCCGGCAGGACGAGGCGGTGGCGGATGAAACGGTCACCGCCGACGAAGGCCAGGGCGAGGATGATGAGGGTGGCCGTGGCAAGGAAGATTCGGGGCATCGGCATTGGGATACCTCCGGGAGGAAGCGGTCGGTTGCGGCGCATGGCCCGGTTCACCCTGCCGGGGCAGGAGGCAGGAGGGCCAGCACCGCCTGGAACTCCTCCATGGTGTAGGGCTTGGCGATGGCGGCGCGGAAGCCGAAGGCGCGGTGGTCGGCCATGATCGGGTCGTTGGAGTAGCCGCTCGAGACGATCAGCCAGGCCTCGGGGTCGAGGGCCAGCAGGCGTTGCGCCGCCTCCTTGCCACCCATGCCGCCGGGAATGGTGAGATCGAGGATTACGGCACGGAAGGGACTGCCCTGGCTGGCCGCTTCCTGGTAGAGTGCTATCGCCTCTTCGCCGTCGCCGCAGCAGGTCACCTCGTAGCCGAGGTGCCGCAGCATGGCCGTGGTCAGGTCGCGGATCATGCGGTCGTCGTCCATTACCAGGATGCGTCCTCCAGCAACCGCCCCGGCGGCAGCGGTGGCGCCATCCCGGCGCGGTGCCTCGCTGCCGCCCTCTGCCGGCAGGTGGAGGATGAAGGTAGCGCCCTGGCCCACCCGCGAGCGCGCCTCGATGCTCCCCTGGTGGCGTTTGACGATGGAATAGGCGGCGGCCAGACCCAGGCCGGTGCCGCCGGCCTTGGTGCTGAAGTAGGGGTCGAAGATCTTGGCGAGGTGTTCCTGGGGGATGCCGCAGCCCTGGTCGCTGAACTCGAGGCGCACGTAGTCGCCGGCGGCCAGGCCAGGGAGATTGCCCTCGGCGAGTCGCTCGTTGCCGCCGCTGATGGTCAGCACGCCGCCGTCGGGCATGGCCTGGCAGGCGTTGATGATGAGGTTGTTGATGACCTGGCCGAGCTGGCCGGCATCGGCCCGCACCGCCCGGATGTCGGGGGGCAGGTTTATGGCCGCGCGGACTTTGGCGCCGCCGAGGCTCAGGGATACGGCGTCATGGAGCAGGGGGCCGAGGTGCAGCACTTTGCGGTCCGGCTCGCCGCCCTTGGCGAAGGTCAACAGCCGCCGGGCCAGCTCGCCGGCCTTCTTCGCCGCCTCCACCGCCTCACGCAGCGGCTGCCGCCCGTGGTGGTCGTCGTCGAGGAGCTTCTCGACGAAGGAGATGTTGCCCATGATGCCGGTGAGGATGTTGTTGAAATCGTGGGCGATGCCACCGGCGAGCACCCCGAGGGAGGAGAGCTTCTCGAGCTTCTGCCGCTCCTCCTCGTCGCGCTTGCGCTCGGTGATGTCCTCGAGAATGGCGATGACCTCGGTGGGCGTGCGGCCCGGCGTCACCGGACTGAAGAAGCCGCGCAGATATGAGCTCTTGCCGCCGGTCACGGAGACATAGGCGTCCTCGTAATAGGTGGTCCGCCCGGAGAGGGCGGTGGCGATGGTGCGCCGCATCTCCGGGCTGCTCTTGGTGGCCGAGGAGAAACCGATGAGCTTTTCGCGGCTCGAGCCCATCATGTCGATGAACTTCTCGTTGCAGTCGACGATGGTTCCGGTGGTGTCGAAGCTGACCATGGCCAGAGGCGACTTTTCGAAGAGGATGCGATAGCGTCGTTCGCTCTCGCGGAGGCTCTCGAGAATCTGCCGCCGTTCGGTGATGTCGATGCTGTAGCCGGCGAGCAGCGTCTTGCCCCTCTGGTGGATGGGGAACTTGATGGTCGAGTAGGTCCTGCCGTCGAGCTGCTCCTCGGCCTGGAGCAGGCGGCCGCTGTCCACCACCTGGCGGTCGTCGGCGTTGGTGCGGGCAGCGAAATCCGGCGGGAAGATCTCCCCCATGCCCTTGCCGATCAGTGTTTCCGGGTCGGCGATGCCGAGGGTCTCGCTATAGGCGTGGCTGGCGCGCAAGAGCCGGCTGCCATCGTCGCCAACTTCCTTGATGTAGACGTGCACCGGCGAATAGCGCAGAAAGAGCGAGAAGATCTCGTTGGTCTCGCGCATCTCGTCGAGGGCTTTCTTGCGGGCCAGGGCGTCGCCGATATGCCGGGCGACGTAGCTGAGCAGGTCGCGGTCCTCCTCGCTGTAGCGATCTTTATGGTAGGTCTGGACGATGACCACGCCGGCGAGGTCCTCGCCCTGGAAAGGTGCGCCGATGAGGGAGTAGGAGCGCCGGCCGATGGGGCTGACGTTGTTGTCGTGGCAGAAGCGGTCGTAGTCTTCCGGCTGGAGGAGCAGCGGTCGGCCGCTCTTCATGAGGTAGGCGGTCATGCTCAGCGGCCTGGCCGGGTCGATGGGCACCGAAGTGCCTTCGAGGGCTGCGTCGTACTCGTCGCAGTAGTAGACGAAGCGGATGAAATGGTTCTCGCCGCTCGCCTCGCGCAGAGCGATAAAGAAGTTGGCGGCGTTGATGAAGCGGGCGACGATGCGGTGCAGGGCGCGATAGAGTTCCGGGGCGCCGGCGGCACGATGGGCCGTCTCGTTGATGTCGTAGAGGGCCTGGCGCAGGGACTCGGCCCGGGCCGCCGCCTGCCGGGCGAGACGCAGTTCGACGCGGGCGGTGAGGTGTGCCTGGGCGGCGAGCAGGGCTTCAGCAAGAAGTGCACCTCCGCTGATCACCTCGGCGGCGAGGGCTCCGCCAGTGGTCGTTTGGAGGGAAATGAGAATTTTCGGCGGGTTGCCCGGGCCAAGGGGCAGTAGCATCCTCCCGCCCTCCATGGCCCGACCTCCCGGGGCGGCGGCGACCATGGCCGGGTCGGGTGGCGCGAAGCGAGATCCTTCGCCCTGGAGTGCTGCCGGCAGCTGAGGCAGGTAGCGGCAGAGATCCTCATCATAGCGGAAAAAGCTGGCGATGAGGTCAAGTTCGTTAAAAAAAAGCTCGCCGAGGTGGGACTCGAACGCCTTCTGGTCGTCGCCGCTGGCGGCAAGAGTGCCGCAGGTGGCGATGACACGGGCCAGCCTGGGGGCCTCGGACGGGGGACACTGCGCGTTGGGAGACGTCATGCTGAGCTGTCCGGAAGGCCTCGAGAGACGCGGAACGAGAGGGCGCCCGCCTGCGGCGATCATCGACGCAGGCGGGGAGCGCCAGGGTTCGTCTTATTTTAGCAGGGAAGCGATGGCGATACCAGGAGGTTTTCCCAGGAAATGCAGTCAGCGCTGGGCAGCATCGCTGCGGCAGGATGGGTTGGCGAGGTTTTTCACGGGACGGCAGGGAGATGGCGACGGAGCGCGTATTCTCGATGGGCCGAAGGGGAGATCGGCGGCGCGGTCTTTTCCGGGGGGCTCCCGGGCGAGGCTGAAGGTAGGAATTTTTCTTGAAATAGCGCGGCCTCCAAGTTGCGGCGGCGGCCATTGACAAGGGGGCCCGCCGCCTTCATAATCGAAGAAGGACAATGTCGCCGCAGCGGCATTCCCCGGGCAAGGCGGGCCAGTTGTCGCCTTCTTGGCCCGTCGCACCTTTCGCGACCTCATTCTTACAGAGAGGAGATTCTTTCCTTGATCTTCGCGCCTCACCGCGGCGGTTGCGATGGCAGCCGCCTCAACGCGGTCCTCAATATCCTGCTTCTCCTCCTCTGGGCCATGTCCGCCACTGCCCGCGCCGATGCGAGCGGAGAGGCGTTGAAGGTGGTTATCGACAACAACTACCCGCCCTATATCTTTCTCGACGGTCGCGGCCAGCCGCAGGGCATTCTCGTCGACCAGTGGCGCCTCTGGGAGGAAAAGACCGGCAGGCAGGTGGAGATCGCCGCCATGGACTGGCAGACCGCCCAGCGCCGCATGAAGGAGGGGGACTTCGATGTCATCGACACCGTCTTCAGGACCGAGGAGCGTACCGGCTGGCTGGAGTTCGGCAAGCCCTATGCGGACATTGGCGTGTCGGTGTTCTTCCGCCACGAGATCGGCGGCATTACCGGCATCGACTCCTTGCGCGGCTTCGTCGTCGCCGTCAAGGAGGGCGATGCCGCCATCGAGGCCCTGCGCAAGGCCGGGGTGGAGACGCTGGCGTTCTTTCGCAGCTACGAGGAGATCGTCGCCGCGGCCAGGGACCACAAGGTCAACGTCTTCGTCGTCGACCGGCCTCCGGCCTTTTACTATCTGTACAAATTCGGCATCGAGACGCACTTCCGCGAAGCGGCGGTAATGCCCTCCGGAGAGTTCCACCGTGCCGTGGCCAGGGGGCGGCCGGAGCTGCTGCAGGCCGTCGAGGCCGGTTTCGCGGCGATGAGCAAAGGGGAACTGGAACGGATCGAGCGCCGCTGGCGCGGCTCGCCGCTGCCCGAGAACCTCTCCTACGGGCCGCTGCTCGTCGGCTTCGGCATCCTGGCCACCCTGCTCCTCCTCCTCTTCTCCTGGAACCGCTCCCTGCGCCATGCGGTGCGCCGGCGAACCGCCGAACTCGAGGAGAGCCGCGCCGAGCTCGCCCACACCACCGACCTCCTCGTCGAAACCGGGCGCATCGCCCGCATCGGCGCCTGGGAGAAGTTTCCCGAAAGCGGCATTGAACGCTGGTCGCAGATCACCCGCGAGATCGTCGGTGTCGATGACGACTACCAGCCGTCCATGGCGACCAGTCTCGAGTTCTTCGTCGAGGGCGAAGATCGCCGGCGCATGGCCGCGACCATCGATGCGGCGGTCCGTGGCGGAGAGCCCTTCGATGTCGAGGCGCGGCTCTGCACCGTCGCTGGCGAGGTGCGCTGGATGCGCTGCCTGGGGCGGGCGGAGATGGTCGAGGGAGTCTGCCGGCGGCTGTTCGGCACCATGCAGGACGTCGAGCGGCGCAAGCGCGCCGAGGCGGCGCTGGTGGAAAGCGAGGAGCGCCTGCGCCTCCTCGTCAAAAACACCTGCGACAGCCTGGTGATCCTCGATCCCGATGGCCGCCAGCGCTATGTCAGCCCCGGGGCGGAGGCGATGACCGGCTTCAGCGTCGCCGAACTCGAGGGGCGCAGCCTGGAGTCGATCATCCATCCCGAGGATCTCTCCGTGGTGCGGAGTGCCTGGCGGGAGGTGGTGGCCCACCCGGAGAGGACGGTGACGGTGCGCTACCGCCATATCCACCGCAGCCGCGGCTGGGCCCACTTCGAGGCCATCGGCCAGAGTTTTCTCACCGAGCCGGCCATCAACGGGGTAATTGTCGCCGTACGCGATGTCACCGCCTGGGTGGAGGCCGCGGAAGAAAAGGAAAAACTACAGGAACAGCTCATTCAGGCGCAGAAGATGGAGTCGGTGGGGCGCCTCGCCGGCGGGGTGGCCCATGACTTCAACAATATGCTCGGGGTGATCCTCGGCCACACCGAGCTCGCCCTGCGGGTCATCGACGACGCGCACCCCCTCCATGTCCATCTTGAGGAGATCGGGCGTTCCGCCAAGCGCTCCGCCGACCTCACGCGGCAGTTGCTCGCCTTTGCCCGCAAGCAGACGGTGACCCCGCGGGTCCTCGATCTCAACGAGACGGTGGAGAGCATGCTGAAGATGCTGCGCCGCCTCATCGGCGAGGATATCGAACTCCTCTGGCAGCCGGGCAAGGAGGTCTGGCCGGTGAAGATCGACCCCTCCCAGGTCGACCAGCTGCTCGCCAACCTGTGCATCAACGCCCGCGACGCCATCGCCGACACCGGCCGCGTCACCATCCGCACCGCCACCGCCAGCTTCGATCCGGACTACTGCGCCAACCACGTCGATTTCGTCCCCGGCGACTACGTCCTGCTCGAGGTGAGCGACAGCGGCTGCGGCATGGACGAGGAGACCCTGTCGCACCTCTTCGAGCCCTTCTTCACCACCAAGGAGGTCGGCCGCGGCACCGGCCTCGGCCTGGCCACGGTCTACGGCATCGTCCGCCAGAACGGCGGCGCCATCAACGTCATCAGCGCTCCTGGCCAGGGCACTTCCTTCATCATCTACCTGCCCCGGCACCACGAGGCGCAGCAGAACGAGGCGGGGGACGGGGGGCGCCCGGCGACGCAGGCCGGCAGCGGCACCATCCTCCTCGTCGAAGATGAGCCGATGATTCTCGAGGTGACCAGGACCATGCTCGCCCTGCAGGGCTACGAGGTGCTGGCGGCCGCCTCCCCGGCCGAGGCCCTGCGCCTGGCGGAGAAGCACGGCAGGGATATCGGTCTGCTGATGAGCGACGTGGTCATGCCGGAGATGAACGGCCGCGACCTCGCCCGGCGCCTGCAGGAGATGCTGCCCGGGCTCAAATGCCTGTTCATGTCCGGCTATACCGCCGACGTCATCGCCCAGCACGGCGTGGTGGGCGCCGAGGTGCAGTTCATCGCCAAGCCCTTCTCCATGGAAGAATTGGTCGCCAAGGTTGGCCGGGTGATGAGCGCCGAGGCGGGGTGAGGGCGGGGCTGCGCGAAATCAGGAAAGCGGGGCGGCGGGCACTGCGGCGAGACGCGATACCAGCACCTTGTCGATGCGCCGACCGTCCATGTCGATGATCTCGACGCGCAGATCGCGCCAGGTGAAATGCTGGCTTTCCACTGGCACCATGCCGATTTTGGTGAGGGCGAAGCCGCCCACCGTGCTGATGCGCTTGAGCTCCTCCTCTTCGACCTTCGTGATGGCGAAAAAGGTGAGGAACTCGTCGAAGGGCAGGTTGCCGGAGACCAGCCAGGTGCCGTCCTCGCGCTGGACGATGCCGCGCGGGCCGGCGGAGGTGTCGAGGATGTCGTCGAAAACCGAGCGGAGGATGTCGCCATAGGTGATGAGGCCGAGCACCATGCCGTACTCGTCGACCACGAAGGCCATGCGACTGTCGGACTTCTGTAGGGTCTGCAAGACGTCCACCGCCTGTGAGGTGTCGGGCACGAAGACCGGCTGGCGGCAGATCTTCTCGAGCAGGAAGGGCTTCTGCGACAGGGACAGGGCGAGCAGGTCCTTGCCGATGACTACGCCGACGATATTGTCGAGGCCGCCGCGCACCACCGGGTAGACCGAGTGGTTGTGGCGGGCGATACGCTCCCTGGTTCTGGTAGCGCTGTCGTCGACGTCGAGCAGCACCATGTCCTGGCGTGGCGTCATCAGCACAGTGACGCGGCGGTCGGCGAGGCGGAAGACCCGCTCGATGGTGCTCTGCTCGAAGGGCAGGAAGGTGCCGGCGCGCGCCCCTTCGCTGAGCATCAGCTTGATCTCCTCCTCGGTCACGGTGGGCTCGGAGGTGGGCCGATAGCGCAGCAGGCGCAGCAGCAGGTTGGTGGAGCCGCTGAGCAGGATGACCAGCGGGGCGGCCAGCCGAGCGAGCAGGTCGATGGTCGGGGCCATGAATCTGGCGATCTTTTCCGGGTTGTTGAGGGCGAGGCGCTTGGGCACCAGCTCGCCCATGACCAACGACAGATAGGTGATCACCACCACCACCAGGGCCACCGCCAGACTCTTCGCATAGGGGGCCAGCGCCGGCACCTGCCCGAAGCGCACGGTGAGGAAATCGGCCAGGGTCGCGCCGCCGAAGGCGCCGGAGAGGATGCCGACGAAGGTGATACCGATCTGGATGGTGGAGAGGAAACGGGTTGGGGCGGCGGTCAGCCGTAGGGCCGCCGCGGCACCTCTGTCGCCTTCTTCGGCGAGTTGCTCGAGGCGGGCGCGGCGCGCCGAGATGAGGGCCAGTTCGGAGAGGGAGAGCAGCCCGTTGAGGAGGATGAGGGCGAGGATGAGGACGAGTTCCAGGGAGAGGTCATTCATGACGTTGTGGCGACGGCCGCGAATGGCGGCGATATCGGGCCTGCGGCCCGGTGGCTGGAGACGTTGTCGCACAGCATACGACAGCTTCCTGGCGAAAGCAAGAACCGTCGACCATGTGCCGGGGCGTCGCGGGGAGAGGGTTTGGTCTGGCCGGTCCGCTTGTCACCGGCGGGTTGCGGAGGCGATTCGCCGGTGACGAGGGCTGCGGGCGGTGGTATGATGCCCACCGTCGCCGCCGTCGGACTTCCCGGGGTTCCACCCCGGCGGCAGGGCGGCGACCTCAACCTTCAACGGACCCTTGCCGCGGTGCTCTCCTCTCTTTTCGCCATCGGTTGCGGCGCCTCGGCCGGCGCCATCCTGCGCTGGCTGCTGGGGCTGTCGCTCAACGCCTTCTTTCCCGCCATCCCCCTCGGGACCCTGGTGGCCAACCTCCTTGGCGGCTATCTTATCGGGGTGGCGGTCGCCGTGCTTGCCGCCCACCCCGGCCTGGCCCCGGAGTGGCGGCTGTTCATCATTACCGGCTTTCTCGGCGGGCTGACCACCTTTTCCACCTTCTCGGCGGAGGTGGTTTCCCTGCTGCAGGAAGGTCGCCTGCTCTGGGCGGGGGCGGTCATCGCCGCCCATGTGGTCGGCTCCCTGGCCATGACCCTGTTCGGCTTCGCCACCGTCTCCCTGGCGCAGCGACTGTAAGGAGGCCCTATGATCGGCTGTCAGCTGACCTTTTTCACCCAGCAGGACCGGCAGCACCGCCATCAGCCCCTCGCGGCGTGGCTGGTGGAGGAGGCGCGCCGCCTCGGCATCAATGGCGCCACCCTCATTGCCGGGGCCATGGGCTACGGCCATGACCGCACCATCCGCAGCAGCCGCTTCTTCGAGCTGAGCGAGCAGCCGGTGGAGGTCACCATGGCGGTGAGCGAGGAGGAGGCGCGGCGGATGCTCGCCCGATTGAAGGAGGAGGGCATCAATGTCTTCTACATCAAGGCGCCGATCGAATTCGGCATGACCGGCGAAGGCTGAGCCCGCACGGCCGCGTTCTCCTCGATGCCCCTACACCTATTGCACAGCCCCTTTGCGGCCTGCCTTGCGGCCCTCCTCTTCCGGGCGATTCTTCTTCTCGAAATAGAGTCGGGGGTCGCTGCGTAGCATCTCCAGCCTCTCGTTCAATTCCATTTTCTTTCTCGCGATACACTTCTCGCGCAGCGCCGGGCGCTGTTCCCCGCGGCAGCGCTCCACCGCTGCGCGGTACTCCTCGGCGATCTGCACCTTCTCGAAGCTGATCCGCTTGCCAAGGGGCAGGTTGCCTTCGCCGGGGACGGCGAGCAGGGGCGCGGCGGGGAGGAGGGCGGCGATGGAGAGGGCCACGAAAAGCAGTACCAGAAAGAGGTGGCCTGTGCCGGTGACCGTGCCGGCGACGGCCGGGGTCTTTGCGGGACCGCCGCCTCTTCCGCCGGGACGCACGAGGGGATGGCGGGAGGCCATGGCGGAGGTGAGGGCGGAGATGAGGCAGTTGCCGTCTCCGGGGGTGTTGGCTGGGGCAGGTTGGATAGTGCGGCGGTGATGTGGCATGGCGAAAGGGTGTGGGCTGAGGGGGGAGTGATGACGGTGGGGATCTTTTTGCCTCGGCGGCGGCCCGCAGGTGGGCAGTCTCTACCCGCCCGCCCCCGCCCCAGCCGGGTAGTTTTTACCCAGCCTTGGCCGGTCTGAGGTCGGCGGCGGGGTGTCGTGAAAGATTCGTTCTTTCTTTTCAGGGTGTTACAAAAAAAGATCCTCCTGGCCCGCCTTTTGCTTTTCCTGTGGCATGAGAAGGCGGCGGTCGACACCCGGCATGCCGCCGGCAACTTCGCCACAGGGGACAGACCCCAGGGAACACCATAAAGAAAAGGAGATTACCATGAAAAAGCACGTCATCGCTATCGTTCTCATCGCTGGTTTGGCCATTGCCTCCGTCGCGTCCGCCAATTGGGGCCGGGGAGGCGGTTATGGCGACTGCCCCATGGGTCAGGGCCAGATGATGGTCCCGCCCGATCCGGCGGTCCGCGCCAAGGTGGAGAAATTTTTCAAGGATAACCAGGCGCTGCAGAAGCAACTGGCCATGAAGCAAGCCGAGAAGCGGGCCCTGATGCGCAGCGACAACCCCGACCCGCAGGTGGCCGCCAAGGTGGCGGGCGAACTCTTCGACCTGCGCGCCTCGCTGCATGACAAGGCCGAGGCCGCCGGCGTCGCTGACTATATCGGCCCCATGGGCGGCAACATGGGTTGCGGCATGGGTGGCGGCAAGGGCATGCACGGCCGTGGCCATGGTTTCGGCGGCCGCATGATGATGGCTCCCCAGGGGCCGCAGCAATAAGCTCAATCCTCTCCGCTTTCCTCCTCGCCCCGGCCGCTGCCGGCTCCGTCGCCCCTCATGGCGGAGTCGGTGGTAACCGGGGCTTTTTCGTCCTGAGCGCCCACCTCGCGGTGGCAAAAGGGCCGTTGACCTTCCCCGCCGAATAGGCTAGATGTGTGCAGAACCGGCGGTGGTGGTTTAAAACTGTCGCCGGCATTGCGCCATGCCCCGCCTTGCGGGCGGGGATGAAGAGATTTTTACGTCATTGTGGAGGAGAGAGATGAAAAGGTTCGTTGTCGCCGCCCTGTTCGGCGCCTGTCTCGGGCTGTACGGGGTGGCCAGCCAGGCCGCCACCGTCGCCGTCAGCCAGTTTGTCGAGCACCCCGCCCTCGACTCGGTACTGCGCGGCATGCAGGACTATCTCAAGGAGAAGGGGGTTGCGGTGACCTGGTCGGTGCACAACGCCCAGGCCAATATGGCGACAGCGACGCAGATCGCCCAGCAGATGGTGGGTGAGAAGGCCGACCTGCTGGTGGCCATCGCCACCCCCAGCGCCCAGACCTGCGTCCAGGCCCTGGCCAAGGCCCCGGCCGACCTCAAGCGGCCCTTCCTCTTCTCGGCGGTCACCGATCCGGTCGCGGCCGGCCTGGTCAAGGACCTGCAGAAACCCGATGCCGGCATAACCGGCGTCTCCGACCTGCTGCCGGTGGAGGAGCATCTGCGCATGGTGCTCGCCTACAAGCCGGGGATCAAGAAACTCGGCCTGCTCTACAACGCCGGGGAGGCCAACTCCAAGGCAACCGTGGCGACAGTCAAGGAACTGAGCGGTAAGCTCGGCTTTACGGTGGTCGAGGCCACCGCCGGCAAGACCGCCGATGTCCATCAAGCGGCCAAGAGCCTGGTCGGCCGGGTCGACGCGGTGTTCATCCCCACCGATAACACCATCGTCGCCGGTCTCGAGTCGGTGATCAAGATCGGTGTCGACAACAAGCTGCCGATCTTTGCCGCCGACGTCGACTCGGTCAAGCGCGGCGCTGTCGCCGCCATGGGCTTCGACTACTATCAGCACGGGCGTCAGACCGGGGCCATGGCCGCCAGGATCCTCAATGGCGCCAAACCGGAGAGCCTGCCGGTGGAGTTCCAGAAGGAGCTGCAGCTGCATATCAACGCCGGCTTCTCGCGGCAGATGGGCCTCGAACCCCCGGCGGAGATGGTCAAGAAAGCCGCCCAGGTCTACCAGTAAGCGGCAGGAGGCGTCATGACCTGGTACGCGGCGCTGGGGGCGGTCGAGCAGGGGCTGGTCTACGGCATCATGGTCATCGGGGTCTATCTGACCTTTCGCATCCTCGATTTTCCCGATCTCACCGTCGACGGCAGCCTCCCCCTCGGGGCGGCGGTGTCGGCGGTGGCCATCAGCAGCGGGGTCAACCCCTATCTCTCGCTGCTGCTCGCCCTCGGCGGCGGCTTCTGCGCCGGCATGGTGACGGCCTTTCTCAACACCAAGTTCAAAATACTCCACCTGCTCGCCTCGATCCTCACCATGATCGCCCTCTATTCGATCAACATCCGCATCATGGACGGCCCCAACGTCGCCCTCCTGGGCAGCGACACGGTGTTCGACGCCGTCACTCGCCTCGGGGTGCCGTCCCACTTCGCCGGGCTGGTGGTCTTCGGGCTGTTCGCGGCGCTGGTGGTGGGGGGCATGGTGTGGTTCATGGGCACCGAGATCGGCCAGGCGGTTCTCGCCACCGGCGACAACCCGCAGATGATCACCAGCCAGGGTGTCAACATCCATGTGGTGATCATCTTCGGCGTCGGCCTGTCCAACGGCCTGGTGGCCCTGAGCGGGGCCCTCATCGCCCAGAACCAGGGGGCGGCCGACGTCGGCATGGGACTCGGTACCATCGTCGCCGGACTGGCCTCGGTGATCATCGGTGAGACCGTCTTCGGCTGCCAGACCATGGCCCGGGCCTTTATCGCCGCCCTGCTCGGCTCCATCGTCTACCGGCTGGCCATTGCCCTGGCCCTCGGCCTGGAATTGGGCGGCTTTCGCTTCAACCCCAGCGATCTCAACCTGATCACCGCCCTGCTGGTCATCGTCGCCCTCATTACCCCCAACCTCAAGCGGAGGCTGCTGGCGCGGTGATTCGACTCGAGCATATCGTCAAATATTTTCACAAAGGCAGCGTCAACGAGGTCTTCGCCCTTAACGACATCACCCTGCGGCTTGCCGAGGGCGATTTCGTCACCGTCATCGGCTCCAACGGCGCCGGCAAGTCGACCCTGCTCAACTGCATCGCCGGAAGCTTTTTCCCCGACTCGGGGAAGATCTTCATCGGCGCAGGCGATGTCACCAGATGGCCGGAATATCGGCGCGCCGCTCTCATCTCGCGGGTCTTCCAGAACCCACTGCTCGGCACCTGCCCCTCGGCGACCATCGAGCAGAACATGGCCCTGGCCGCCCTGCGCGGGCAGAAGCGCGGCCTCGGGCGCGGGGTCAAGGGCAGCGACCGCGAGCGTTTCCGAACAGAGCTGCGCCAGCTCGGCCTGGGGCTCGAAGACCGGCTGCTCGACAAGGTCGGCCTGCTCTCCGGGGGGCAGCGCCAGGCCCTGACGATGCTCATGGCGACCATGGTCAAACCCGAGGTGCTGCTCCTCGACGAGCATATCGCCGCCCTCGACCCCAAGACGGCCGGCCACATCCTTTCCCTCACCGAAGAAATCGTCGCCAGCCGCGGGTTGACGACGATGATGATCACCCACAACATGAAACATGCCATCAGCTTCGGCAATCGCCTGCTCATGCTCCATCAGGGCCGGGTGCTTCTCGACCTCTGCGGCAGCGACAAGAAGACCCTGACCGTCAAGGACCTTCTCGAGCAGTTCTACCTCGCCCAGGGGGAGGAACTGGCGATGGACTCGCTGCTGCTCGGCTGAGGAGACCCGCCCATGCAGCTGCCCCCCCTGCCCGATCTCGCCGCCCTGCTCAACAGCCAGGTGCTGCTCACCGGCCTGCTGGTCTTCGTGGCGCGTATCTGCGACGTCTCCATCGGCACGGTGCGCACCATCGTCACCGTCCAGGGGCGTTCGGTGCTTGCCTTCTGCCTGGCGGTGTTCGAGGTGACCATCTGGATCACCGTGGTCAGCACGGTCATCCGCCAGATCGCCGAGATGCCCATTCTCGCCATCTTCTATTCCCTCGGCTACGCCACCGGCAATGTCGTCGGCATCCTCGTCGAGAAGCGGCTGGCCTTCGGCATGATCATCCTTAAAGTCTTCACCCAGAAGGACGGCAAGGCCATGGCCGACGAGTTTCGCCAGGGCGGACAGCCGGTGACCGTCTTCCAGGGCGAGGGCATGACCGGCCCGGTGACCCAGCTCTATATCGTCTGCCGCCGCCGCGACCTGCGGCGCCTCATCCCGCGGGTGCGGGAGATCGACAACAATGCCTTTTACGTGGTGGAGATGGCTCGCGACGTCAGCAAGATCTACAAGCCGGTGCACACCCCCCTGGGCGGCTGGCGCCAGCGCCATAACCGCAAATGAAAGCGGCCTTCTTTCTCGCATTGCTGGGGATTTTCGCTTCGGGCTGCGCCGGCCCCTCCCTGCCGGTTTCCGATCACTGCGACGGCGAGCGCTTCTTCAACCCCGGCAAGCCCATGGACAAGGGCTTGCTCAGCCTGCTCAAGTGGCGCTTCACCGGGGAGCGTGGGCCGTGGCCCGCGCCGCAGCCGCTGGCGGCCACCGACAAGCCGCCGCTGCGCGTCGATGGCCCTGCCCTGCGCGTCAGCTGGGTTGGCCATGTCACCGTGCTGCTGCAGACCGAGGGGCTCAACATCCTCACCGACCCCATCTGGTCGGAGCGCGCCAGCCCCTTGTCGTGGCTCGGGCCGCGTCGGGTCCATCCGCCGGGCATCCGCTGGGAGGACCTGCCACCGGTCGATATCGTCCTCGTCAGCCACAACCACTACGATCACCTCGATCTGCCCACCCTGCGGCGACTGCACGAGCGGGACCGGCCGCGTTTCATCGTACCTCTGGGCAACGAGCGGCTGATGGGCGATCTCGGGGAGGGGGTGCGCGTCGAGGCTTACGACTGGGGGCAGAGCACCGCCCTTTCCGCCGGGGTGACACTCCACCTCGACCCCATGCACCACTGGTCACGGCGCACCCTGTTCGACCGCAACGAGATGCTCTGGGCGGC
>JANJUM010000211.1 GCA_024710585.1 Desulforhopalus sp. | reverse complement strand
AAGCCGCTCATCTACGTCACCTTCGACCGCTCGCCGAAGAATGTCGTCTCCTTTCTCGGCGCGCTGGGGGAAAGCCAGAACCTCACCATCCTCGACTGCTTCACCAACGGCAAGGGCGACCGCTCCGAGGTGTTCAACAAGTTTTACGAGAAGGACGGCGCCCTCTGGCCCTATCAGGTGATCAAGGTCAACGACCCCACCAACCCCGGCCACGTCGCCGACGCCATCTATGGCCTGCACGGCAACCTGAGCGGCGACGTCCACTTCATCCTCGACAGCCTGACCGGCATGCAGAGCCTGTGGGGCGGCGAGGAGCAGGTGCTGCAGTTCTATGCCCGGACCTGCCCGCGCCTCTACGAGTTGGAGACCATCGCCTACTGGCTGATCGAGAAGGGCGCCCACTCGGGAAGGCTGAAGGCCAACATTAACAAGATCGCCCAGGTGGCCATCGACCTCTCGGTTAAGCGCGGCAAGTCGACCCTGAAGATTCTCAAGGCGGAAAAGCGCAACTCGAAATTCCTCAACGAACACCACGAATACCTCTGCGAGGAGTCGGGCATCGTCTTCGAAGGCCTGCAGCCGGCCAAGGGCAAGTTCGATCTCGGGGCGCGCATCAAGGGCATCCGCCTCATGCGCGGCCTGGCACAGAAAGAGCTCGCCGACCTCATCGGCGTCACGCCAAGCACCATCTCCCAGGTGGAGAAAAACCTCATCTACCCCTCGCTGCCGGCCCTCTTCCGCATCGCCGAAAGCCTGACGGTGGAGGTCGGCGCCTTTTTCAAGGATGCCGGCCCGGAGAAACCGGCCCTGGTCTTCCCGGCCGCCCAGCGCTCCACCGCGGTGCTCGGCAATTTCAGCGGTGACGATGCCGAGGCCTCGTGGCTGCTGCCACCCGACCTCGACGGCCGCCTGCAGGCGGTGGTGGTGCGCATCAAACCGGGCAAAAAGCTGCCCGGCCATTTCTTCGCCCACAAGGGCGAGGAACTCGGCTATCTCCTCTCCGGACGCCTGGAGATGAGTGTCGACAACCAGACCCACGAACTCAAGCCTGGCGACACCGTCTACCTTCCCCGGGACGTACCGGGCCGCTGGCGCAACACCTCGGAGACGGTGGCCGAGCTGCTCTGGGTCAAGGTCAAGTGCGGCGAGGGCAGGACGGTCGGCTAGCCGCTCACCACTCCTCCCCTCTTCGCTGCGCCAGCTCCTCGGCCGCGGCCAGGGCCAGGCCGAGCTCTTCCGCCTGGTCTCTGCGGAGCTCGCCTCCCGCCAGCAGGGCTCTGGCCATGGCGATCATGCCCCGCCATGCCTGACGAAGTTTTTCGGCATAGCCGGCGGCCAGTTCCAGGCCCTGGTGCTCCGGGGCGAAGTCGCCACGATAGAGACGCAGACCACCGAGCAGAAAGCGGCCCGCCGCCCCGGGCTCGGCGGTGGCCGCGGCCCGCTGCTCGAGCCATTCGAAGTGCCAGCAATCGACCCAGCACTTGCGCGGATTGAGCAGCAGCCGGCCATTTTCCAGCAGGATAACGTCCTCTTCCACCAACAGCTTGCGCAGGCGATGCAGGGCGGTATTGAGGCTCTGTATGGCGCGGTCGCCATCGGCGTCGGGCCACAGCCGATAGGCCGCATTTTCCTTGAGCACACCGGGACGTTTGGCTGTGATCAGCAGGATGAGCAGTTCGAAGAGCTTGCGCGGCGGCTTGACCGAGGGCTGCAGCGCCTCTCCATTTTCCACCATCTCCAGGCCACCAAAAGTAAGCAGCCGCAGCGGCCATGGCCAGAGGCTGCCCACCATCTCCGGCGCGAGCGGCTTGAGCTTCCAGCGATTGATCAGGTCATAGACGGCGGCGTCGCCAAGCCCTTCGTCAAGAGCCTGGGCGACGACATGGCCAAGGCGCCGGTTGACCATGGGAAAGGGCAGCGTGAGGCCGTTTTCGTGGATGAGGTCGAGGGCCCTGCCGAAGTGACTCGCTCCCCCGCCGGGGTCCTTGGCGCTGAAGGCGCAGTCGGCCAGGCTGAGCTGCACCACCAGGCTGATGATGCGGTTATGGCCGAGGCGCTCGTTGCTCTGCACCGCCTCGAGGTGCTTGCGGGCCTCCTCGGGGTGGCCGTAGTCGAGGTGCAGACAGGCATGCAGGATATCGACACAGGCGATGGTATAGGGGTTGCCGCAGCTGTCGATGAAATCCCGCGCCTTGAGGAGGAGGTTGCGGGACTCGGCCAGCTCCATGTTTTCCAGGCAATACCAGGCTTCGAGGAAGTGGTACTGGGCATGGTCCCAGAGGGCGTGGGGAAGGAGGAGCGGCGCCAGCCTGTCGAGGTAGCGCCGCGCCAGGGGCAGGTCGCCGGTGGTCAGACCGGTGTAGACGCCGAAGGAAACGACCATCAGGTCATAGGTGTGAATGCCCGTCTTATCGGCGATAGCCAGGGTATCGCCGACCATCTGCAGACAGCGCTGGTGATCCCCCCTGCCAACCGCGGCCAGGGCCAGCAGCATGTGGATCATCAGCCTGCCCATGGCCGGAACCCCCGGTTGGCCGAGCACCAGATTGAGGCGCGCTTCGACGAAGCCGGCCTTGCGCACGTCGCCAAGGTAGTGATAGGACCAGAAAAGGCCCGAGACGAGGATGGCCATGACGTGGACACTGGTGCAGCGGTCGAGCAGCTTCTCGCAGCGCTCCTGCCAGAGCGGCAGGTCAGTGTGCCCCTGGTGGCGCAGCAACAGGGCGATGAGCATGATGGCGGAGAAGAGCGCGGCGGCTTCTGCGTTTTCGATGGCCTCGAACTCTTTTCCGAGCCGCTCGCCTTCGGCGATCCAGAAATCGAGCTCGTCAAACCCGGTGCGCATCATGATGAACCCCTCGACCAGGGTCGACCAGCAAAGCAACTGCCCGGGGAAATCGCCGCGCTCCCTGCAGACATGGTAGGCCCGGGTGCAGGAGAGGCGGCTCTCCAGCGGTGCGTCGATCATCGCCGCCACCCCCTGCCAGTAGAGGAGATAGGGGTCCCCCTCGACAACCGCCGCTGGCAGAAGCCCTAGCCAGTTTGCCAGGGTGCGGTGCCGACCCTCGCTGACCAGGGTCCGCGCCTGGGCGAGGATGATCGCGCAGATATCGTCATGGGCGCCGATGCGCCCGTAGAGGTCCACCGCCTGGGCGGCCAGGCCACGGTTCTCGAGGGCTCTGGCCGAGCGCAAGCGAAGTTCGGCCAGATGCTCGGGGGCAAACAAACGCTGCACGGTGCTGTCAAGGAAGGCGTGGAAGAGGGGGTGGTACTGGTAGATGGCCGAGCTCTGGTATCTTCTCTGCAGGAAGAAATTCTTCTGCAGCAGTTCGTCGAGGAGTGCCACATCCGGCACGGAGGTGACCTCCTTGACCAGGTCGGCGGTCATGAAGGGCAGCTGCGAAGTCTCGAGGAAGAAGTTCCTCGTCTTCTGATCGATTTTTTCGAGCACCTCCCCGGCGAAATAGGCATAGACATTCTCCGGCGAGGCATGCAGCGGCAGCCTGTCTCCTACCCTGCCGCCGCGCAGGTTGATGAGCATGAGAATCGCCCCGGCCACCCACCCTCCGGTCAGGCCATGGAGCTGCTCGGCCTGATCGAGCCCGCCGGGGACCTGCTCCTTGTCGAGGAGCTGGCAGAACTCCTCGACGGTGAATGAAAGGTCGTCCCAGCCGATGGGGGTCATGACACGATTGGCGAGAAACCGCGCCAAGGCCGGGAGGGGTTCATCCCGGCTGACGATGGCCAGGCGGCAGGTCTGCGGCAGCTGTTGCACGGCGGCGACGAGAAGCTGCGGCAGCAGCGACGGGCTTGGAGCATCCTGCACGTTGTCGAAGACCAGCCAGGTGCCGGGCGGGACGACCTGATAGAAGCGCTCGAAAAACTGCAGCAGGAAGGAGTCGAGGCCAGGCAGATACTCCGGCGTGAGCAGCGGCAGCTGCTCCTCCGCTTCCGGTACCAGGGCACGAACCGCTTCTCCGAGGTAGTAGAAGCTCGTCGCCGGGTCCCTGTCCAGGGCATCGACCTGATACCACACCGCGGGGATATGGTATTCCTCGAGATAGCTGGCGACCAGCGTGCTCTTTCCCGAACCGCCTGGGCCGGATATCCAGAAGGCAGTGCCGCCCCCGGAAGAACCGAGGAGGTCGAAGAGGCGCCTGCGCTTGACAGGGTTGGCGAGAACCAGGGAAGATATCTTGTTAAGAATACTTATCTGCTTATTCATGACCGCCTCCACGCGCCGAATCCTGCTCAAACCGTCCTACTCAAACCGAATACACGCTCCTTTCTTCTCGCATTGAAAAGGAAACTCCACGACTATTGAGAATAGTTCCCTAATATCGAGGCAATTACACCGAAACTCTACAGTCGTTCCGCAAGTATTTTTATTACCTGATCCTGACCACACTTGTCCAGTCAGTTTGTTGCCTTCAATAGAGAAACAATATGAATGGGAACGTCACTACCAATACCAGCCGAAGGACGATGGGGGACCTTCAGCCAATTCGCTGGACCAGGGAGGATGACATGGGGGGATTGTTTCCACAGTCATGAATCTGCAGGTTGCTGCACAGCGCCCAGAGGCGCCGCAGGGCGTGGCAGTGTGTTCTGCGAGGGTGGCCGGAGGTCAAGGCGAGGGGGTTAATGCAGGGCATGAGACGTTTCCCTCGCAATGTCATCTCTGTCTGTTGTGGAGAATATTTTCCCAACCCTGCGTGAAAACCGACTACGCTGGTTACACATTTTTTCTCGTAAGTGCAGCCGAAGTGAGATGACCTGCGTTGTCGGATGGTGCGCGGCAGGATGATGACGTTTGAAACAGCATCATGCCAATCTGCTGGAGAGTACAGGCAATAACCAACCTAACTTTTTAATAGCGCCTCAAAAACGGAGCCTTCCCCGTCTCCAACGCTAAGGAAGCATGAGGTTGGGCAGCCTGTTCCCCGCTCCTCGCCGACTCCGCGGAGAGAAAACAGCGCCCTGCCTCAGTCCCCATCCCGTCTCCTTATCCCGGTTTTTCCCTCGTCCGCCAGGCCCTGCCGGCCAGAGAGAAATTCGCGCACGGTGACCACGAAACGCTCCTGCTCTTCATAAAAAGGCAGGTGGCCACTCTTCTCGAAGACGATGAATCTCGAATCGGGGAGAGCCTTATGGATGGCATAGGCCACCGAAGGCGCCACGTTCATATCGAAGCGCCCCGTCATGACCAGCGTCGGAAAGCGGAACGTGGCCAGATGCGGGGTGAAATCGAGGCGCTCCATATCGCGGTGCAGCATGTCGCCGACGGCGATGTTGGCGTTTATGGAGGTTACTGCTGCGAGATAGCGGTCGCGATTGTCGGGCGAATAGAACAGCATGGAAAAATAGGCCATGAAAGAGGCCCTCTTGGTTTCCTCGTCGGTGATGGCGATCCCTTCCAGCCGTTCGCTGGTTTCGGGGTAGATCCTGGCGAAGAGGAATACCGTGTCGGCAAACCTCGGCGCCGCCGAATCGCAGAGAATCAGTCGGGAAATCCGCTCTGGGAAGCGCGCCGCGTAGGCCATGGCGAGATAGCCGCCGAAGGAGTGCCCGAGAATGTCGAGCCGCTCATAGCCAAGATGGGCCCGCAAGGCCTCGATATCGGCGACCTGGTCGGCGACGGTGCACGACTGCCCGGCCCGCAGGGCTGGCGATTGGCCGACACCGCGCTGGTCATAGACGATAACCGGTCGCTCCTGCGCCAGTTCATCGAGGGCTGAGGAGGCGTGCAGCGTGGAATGCATGTAGCCATGGTCGACGCCGGGCCCTCCATTGATGACCAGCAGGGGCATGTCATCCTGCCCGCCAAGGCGTTCATAATAGAGCGTCGCCTCCTCTCCATAAAAGAACCTGCCCGTCTCGCCCCTGACGGCAGAGGCAGGCCCCGAGACGAGAAGAGAGAACAGGAGGGTGATGGCGACGACCGGAGCCGTGCGTTTCTGCGCAATATTCATATCAGCTTTTGTACCTGAACAACCTGCGCTTTTCCAATGGAAAAGCCAGGGAGCTACGAACCAACAAAAGGAGCGGTGGGTTGAGGGGCCATAGTGCCGCGAATTTCGCCGGCTGTCCCTTATCTTTGCAGCCTTGCCATGGGCGAAGAATTTTCCCGACCAGCCCCTTGACGTTTATAGCGTGAAGTGACACGATTCCACCTGAGATGACAAAGATTACCGGCCCGCTGCCAGGGTTCTGCGGCGTCGGTTGACGAGGCCCAAACGTAATGATTCTGGAGCCATTCCATGAAATACAGATTGCAGGATCTCATTGATGTCCGGCACTTCCAGGAACTCCAGGACAGATTGAATGAAATCTATTCCTTCCCTTCGGCAATCATCGACAATGATGGCAACATCCTGACAGCTACTGCATGGCAGGAAATCTGCTCCCGGTTTCACAGAGGCAATAGCGAAGCGGAGCGAATCTGCATCGAAAGCGACCAATATATAAAAGACCACCTTCATAAAGCGAATCCAGCGGTTACCTACAAGTGCCCTCACGGCCTTGTCGATAACGCCACGCCCATTGTCATTGATGGTGTGCATTATGGCAATTTTTTTACCGGACAATTCTTTCTTGAAAGCCCTGATCTCGAATTCTACCGCCAGCGAGCGCGAAAATTTGGGTTCGACGAAGCGCAGTATATCGAAGCAGTCAAGAAGGTGCCTATTTGGACCGAAAAGCAGCTCAACAGCTATCTGCTCTTCATAAAAGAATTGATAAGGGTAATTTCTGAAAGTGGCCTGGCAAAACTGAAAGAGATTGAAAACAGAAAAGAAATCGAGAAAAGCGAACAATACTATCGTTCGATTATCAAGGCTGCACTCGACGGTTATTGGCTGACCAATGTCGATGGCAGAATACTCGAAGTCAATGATGCCTACTGCCGGATGAGCGGCTACAGCGAGGAAGAGCTTCTCGCCATGCACATCGCCGATGTCGAGGCTGAAGAGTCGCCTGAGATGGTCGCCGCGCACATGCGCAGGCTGATCTCGAGCGGCTCCGACCGTTTCCTCACCAGGCACCGCCGCAAGGATGGCACTGTCTTCGACGTCGAGGTGAGCACGCAGTGCCGAACCGGCGAGAGTGGCCAATACGTCTGTTTCCTGCGCGACATAACGCAGCAGAAGAATGCCCAGGAGGCTCTCCGTCAGGAAAGGGATTACGCGCAGCACCTCCTCGACACCGTACCGGCGATCATCGTCATGCTCGATCGCGAGGGCAGGATACAACTGATCAATCCCAAGGGCTGCCAGGTTCTTGGCTATGATCAAGGCGAGTTGATCGGGCAGAATTGGTTCGCAAGATTTTTTCCCCAGGCTGATGCGACGAAGCAGGCGTACCAAACGTTCAGAAGGATTCTCGCCGGCGAAGTGGAAGGCTCTCAGTATTTCGAGAACCCCGTTCTTACCCGCAACGGGGGATTGCGGCATATCGCCTGGCACAACACGACGATGTATGACGCAAACGGCATGGTGGTCGGCACGCTCAGCGCCGGCGAAGATATCACCGAGCGCAAACAGCTCGAGTCCACGCTGCTGAACGCCATCGACCTCGCCCAGCTGGCCATCTGGGAATACGATTTCCCCAACGATATCTTCACCTTCAACGATCGGTTCTACAAACTGTTCCGCACCACCGTCGAGCAGGTGGGCGGGTACGAGATGTCCTCGGCCGAATACGCACGGCGTTTTGTCCATCCGGAGGACATACCTTTGATTGCCGAGGAAGTCCGTGCGGCAATCGAGACGACCGACCCCGACTTCAAGCGGCAACTCGACCACCGGATACTCTACGCCGACGGGCAGATCGGCTACATTTCGGTGCGCTTTTTCATCGCCAAGGACGCTCAAGGGGTGACCGTCCGCTCCTATGGCGTCAATCAGGATATCACCGAGCAAAAACTCGCCTTTGAAAAGATCAAACGAGCCCACGAGCGGATGCAGTTGGCCGCCGATGCCGCCCGTTTCGGCATTTGGGACTACCACCTCGCCGAAAACCGGCTCGAATGGGATGAGTGGATGTTCCGTCTTTACGGCCTCGACCGGGATTCCATCAGCAGTGGATACGAGGCATGGCGGAAGGGACTGCACCCCGAGGATCGGGAACGCATGCATAATGAGGTGGAACTGGCGTTACTTGGCAAACGGGAATTCGACTCCCAGTTCCGTATTGTCCGTCCGGATGGAGAAACGCGCGTTATCAAAGCCCACGCCAAAGTCACTCGCGACCGACATGGCAAACCTGTTCACATGACGGGGGTCAATTACGATATAACCGACCTCGTTACCGCCATCGAAGAGCTCAAGGAAAGCGAAGAGCGATTCAAGGCCCTGCATAACGCTTCCTTCGGCGGCATCACCATCCACGACAAAGGGCTGATCCTCGAATGCAACCAGGGCCTGAGCGACATCACCGGCTATTCCTACGAAGAGCTCATCGGCATGAACGGGCTCCTGCTCATCGCCGAGGAGTCCCGCGAGGAGGTCATGCGCAACATCCTCTCCGGATACGAGAAACCTTACGAAGTCTTTGGCCTGCGCAAGAATGGCACAGTCTACCCCCTGCGCCTGGAGGCCCGCAACATCCCCCGCCAGGGTCGCGAGGTGCGCGTGGTCGAGTTCCGCGACATCACCGAGCATAAGCGGGCGGAGGAAGCACTGCGCAAAAGCCAGGAAGAATACCGTTCTCTGCTGCAAAACATTCACGTGGGCGTGGTGGTACAC
Organism: Desulforhopalus sp.; assembly: GCA_024710585.1. Lineage (GTDB taxonomy): Bacteria > Desulfobacterota > Desulfobulbia > Desulfobulbales > Desulfocapsaceae > Desulforhopalus_A. The sequence continues at coordinate 2,975 of JANJUM010000211.1, read as the reverse complement.
GCGCCAGATTCGAAAATTCTCTTCTCAAATTCGAGTGCATCGCAGCTGCTCGGCCTCACCCCCGATCAACTGCGCGGCAAAACGGCCATTGATGAAGCGTGGTGCTTTGTCCGCGAAGATGGGACGCGAATGCCTGTGGAGGAGTACCCCGTCAATCAGGTGCTCGCCACAAAAACGCCGATCGCCAATGTGATCCTCGGCATCGTCCGCCCGGATCGGGAACGACCGACCTGGGTACAATGCAACGCCCACCTGGACAGGGCTGCCGATGGCACACTGCAGCAGATCGTCGTCTCCTTTATCGACATCACCGACCGCAAGCTCGCCGAGGAAGAGAAAAAAATCCTCAACGCCCAGCTGCAGCAGGCCCAGAAGCTGGAAGCCATCGGCACCCTGGCCGGAGGCATTGCCCACGACTTCAACAATATCCTCGGGGCGATAGTCGGCTATGCGGAAATGATCCGCGATGACTTGCCGCCGCAAGCGCCCAACCTCCACGATATCGATCAGGTCATCAAAGCCAGCCACCGCGCCAAAGACCTGGTCAAACAGATCCTTGCCTTCAGCCGCCAGGTCGAAGACCAGAAAATACCCATGCAGCCGGCTGTTATCGTCAAGGAAGCCATCACTCTGCTGCGCTCCTCGCTGCCGTCGACGATCACCATCAGGCAGGATATCGACGCGCAGGCGGGGTCGGTGCTGGCGGACCCCACACAAATCCACCAGATTGTCATGAACCTCTCCACCAACGCCTTCCACGCCATGGAGGCAAAGGGTGGCACGCTCACCATTTCCCTTAAAAAAAGAATGCTCTCCCAGGATGATCTGGCCCCCGGCTCGGATCTGCAGCCTGGGGCATTTGTGCAACTATCGGTCAGAGACACCGGGGCGGGTATTCTCCCCGAGATCCGCGAGCGAATCTTCGACCCCTTCTTCACCACCAAAGAGGTCGGCAAGGGCACTGGCCTGGGACTTTCCATGGTGTACAGCATCGTTACCGGCTGCGGCGGATCGATTGCCTGTGACAGCCGGGTTGGCGACGGCACCGAGTTTCGCATCCTCCTGCCAGCGCTGGAAGAACAGGGCAAGCAGGAGAAAGAGGCCACCACCGTCGTCCCCCATGGCAGGGAACATATCCTGTTCATCGACGACGAAGAGATGCTGGTCGAGTTGGGCCAGGCCATGCTCGAGCGCCTCGGCTACCATGTGACGACCAGGACCAGCAGCCTCGACGCCCTGACCACATTTCAGAACCGCCCTGACGCCTTCGACCTCGTCATCACCGATCAGACCATGCCGGGCATGACCGGCGTCGATCTGGCGCGGCGCATTCTGCAGATACGACCACAGATGCCGATCATTCTCTGCACCGGCTACAGCACGCTGATCGGCGAGGACAAAGCGAAAGCCCTCGGCATCAAGGGCTTCGCCTATAAGCCGCTGAGCAAGAAGGATATCGGCGAACTGATCCGGAAGGTCCTGGCCAGGGCCACGCCCTGAGCAGGCCCGCCGCAAGGCCATGACCGCTCAGCCGCCAGCGATGGAGGGTCAGTCGCCAGCCGGTTTCGCGAAGTGGATGACATAGGCCAAGGCATGACCGAAGAAGGCACGCTCCACAAAGCCGGCGCCCGCGGCAATTCCGGCAACCCGCTTGCGGGGCTGGAAGTGGGGATCGAAGATGACTTCGACAATGGCAAGAATGCCACCGGGTTTGAGGGCGCGGAAGAGTTCGCCAAGGGCGGTGGCCTGATCGGGTATTTCGCCGAGCACGGTGACGAGAACGGCCCGATCGAAGCTCTTGGCCGGGAGCTTGCCATCGCCAAGAGCCGCGGCGACGAACGCGACGTTCGTGCAGCCGCAAGCCTCGGCTTTGACCTGCGCTCTGGCGAGCATTCCCGGCTGGACATCAAGCGCCACAACATGGCCGGAAACGCCGACCCCTTTGGCCAGGGGAACCGTCAGGCGGCCCGGTCCACAGCCGGCATCGAGCACGGTCATGCCGGGGCAAAGGCCGAGCGTGTCGACGATGAACCATGCGCGATTGGTCTTCGTGAACGGGTTGTCGAGTTCGACCAGCCAGCGCAGCCACACCGGGCAGGGCAAGCTGTGGCGCCGCGAGGCCAGACGCCATGTCACCGCAACCAGAGCGACCGCAAGGAGCACGAGAAGGACGAGGAGAGGAGAATCATTCATGGGAGTTCGAGACTGGTGGAGGCAGACCTTGCCGCAGTCCAACACGCGCTGAAGTGACAAGCGGCGTGGGCCCGGTGGCAATGAGGTGGTTCTTTGGCGATAGCGGCATTGCAACTGTTCCAGCGCAATCCGACAACTGCTTTATGTACAGCCAGGCAGTCGAAACTGCCAGCTTCCAGGCGAGGCGCCAGGGTCATCCAGCCTGGTCGAGATGTTCCCAGTAGGACCCCAGATTGGCTTCATACTCTGTCAACGAGGCACATCTGCGATCAAGCGCTTCATATTCCCAGCCAAAGCTGGCGAGAAACATATCATGGGCTCGCTGACTTCTCCAGCGATCGACGGTAAGGAAGCGGCCGGGCACAGTCTGATCGCGCAGCAGAAGCGTTTCGATGTAGCCGGAGGCTTGGCGAAAGAGCTGCGCCCAATCGCCGGACGGGCCATAGGCGGCGACAAATTCTTCTTCCCGTGCAGGAGCGACACGAAACTCCCAGACACATACGTAGCGTTCAGGCAAATGACCGGGTGACTCGGCTGGCTGCTCTATCATGGCTGCTCCTGGCGGATTTGACTGCAGGGTTGATGAGTACCGTTGCGGCACCCCGTGCATGGCGAGGCAAACGAGCTTTTTGGCTTCACTAGCCGATATGGCCGTCTCCAGGTGTCACTGGCTCTCGGGCCGCAGGGCGGCCTGCAAGGCGGCGCCTATGTCTTCGACCAAGGTGGCCACGCCTTTTATAACGCCGGGGCCGCCGTTTTGCCAGTGCGCCGTAAAATCTGCG
>JANJUM010000196.1 GCA_024710585.1 Desulforhopalus sp. | reverse complement strand
AAGTGGTTACGGCCTGAGCGCCTTCTCCCCCCCGCCGGTTTTCCCGTATTTCCCCCGCGGGTCAACCCCCTCCCAAAAACTCTTGGGGCCTACTCATTGGTGGCGGCCCGATGCGTTTTGCGGAGAGGGTGCCCGGCTGGCGCAGTCCTGGACGACGGGCGGGGCGGAGAAGGCGCTCAGGCCTTCACGACTTTGATCTTCAGGGGAATGACATGCAGGGAGCGTTTCTGCTGCTCGGTATAGCCAAGCGACCATTCGCCGAGGCTGATGTTGTCGCCGAGCAGGCTTTGCAGCTCGCTGACCACGCCCTTGATGTTTATTACCGGGTGACGGGAGAAGACCTGGGGCAGCCCCTGGGTGAGGTTGCAGGCCAGGCAGCGGTTGGGGCGTTCGTGAAGGCGCAGGTCCATGGTCAGGGTGTCGCCCTTGACATCGCGATAGGCCAGCTCGATGTCGTAGGCGCCTTCGCTGGCGTCGCCGAAGAGGGCATCGAAGAAGTCGTTGCTGCGCTCCCTGGGGAATATTTTTGCCAGGTTTTCCGGGGTGAGAAGGGCCTTGAAGGTGTCGTCTGCCATGATAGGTCGCTGTCCTGATCCGGGGTGGTTGACGGTAACAGTGCCTGATTTCCAGGCCTTGCGTGGAGGGAGATACTATACCAGCGGAGGCGAAATTGTCAACCGCTGTTGCCTCCGCCCGACCCCTGTGGTAAAGTGGCGCCCATGACACTTTCCGGCGACTTTCCGGCCGCGGCAACGCCTTCGGCCATCGTATCCCCTCGACAACTCAACGAAGCGCAAGACCAGGCGGTGACCACTATCACCGGCCCGGTACTGGTCATCGCCGGGGCCGGCAGCGGCAAGACGCGCACCCTGGTCTATCGTCTCGCCCACCTGGTGGAGCAAGGCGTCCCTCCCGAATCCATCCTCCTGCTCACCTTTACCCGCCGCGCCAGCCAGGAGATGCTGTGGCGAGCCGGCCGCCTGCTCAACGACAGCTGCCGCCGTGTCGTCGGCGGCACCTTCCACGGCATCGGGGCCATGCTCCTCAGGCGCTACGGGGGGCGGCTCGGCTACGGGTCGAGCTTCACCATCATCGATCGTGGCGACGCCGAGGGCATCCTCAACCTGCTCAAGTCTTCGCTCGGCCTGGGCAAGGCCGGCCAGCGTTTTCCCTCGCGGCGCACCCTGCTCGACCTGATCAGCGGCTCGGTCAACAAGTCGATTCCCCTCGAGGAACTCATCGCCAACCACTATGGCCACCTCGCCGAGCACCAGGAGGAGATCCTCTCCCTGCGCCACCACTACCAGCGTTTCAAGTTCGAGCACGGTCTCATGGACTACGACGACCTGCTGGTCAATTGGAAGCGGCTCCTCGAAGAGTGCGAGGACGTGCGTCAGGCCATCTCCGGCCGATTTTCCCACATCATGGTCGACGAGTATCAGGACACCAACCTCATCCAGGCCGATATCGTCCGCCTTGCCGCCTGCTCCCACGACAATGTCATGGTGGTCGGCGACGACTCGCAGTCGATCTACTCCTTCCGTGGCGCCGATTTCTACAATATCATCCGCTTCCCCAAGCTCTTCGCCGGGGCCACGGTGATCAAGCTCGAGGAGAACTACCGCTCCACCCAGCCGATTCTCAGCTTCGCCAACGAGCTCATCGAGCACGCCGCCGAGAAATACACCAAGAGCCTTTTCACCCGGTTGCCTGGCGATATCCAGCCCATGGTCTACGGCGCCAGCGACGAGCGCGACGAGGCGGCCTTCGTGGTGGCGACGATCCGCGAGCTGCTCGCCGAGGGGGTGAAGGCGCCGGAGATCGCCATCCTCTTTCGCTCGAGCTTCCACAGCTACAAGCTCGAGCTCGAGCTGAGCGGCGCCGCCCTCGATTACGAGAAACGCGGCGGCCTCAAGCTTACCGAGGCGGCGCATATGAAGGACATGATCGCCTTCATGCGCGTCCTCGTCAACCCCCTCGACACCCTGTCGTGGAACCGCATCCTCTTGCAGTTGGAGCATGTCGGGCCGACCACCGCCCAGAAGATCTCCGCGGTGGTGGCAGCGGCCACCGACCCCTTTCAGGCCCTGGCCGCTTACGCCCCCGGCAAGAGCTGGAAGCAGGCCTTCCAGCGCCTGGTGGAGCTGTTTGAAAAGCTGCTGCGGCAAAGCCATAGCCTGGCGGCCCTGTACGAACTGGTGCTCGACTACTATCAGCCGATCTTCGAGCGCCTCTACCACGACGACTACCCCAAGCGACGCAAGGATATCGACCAGCTCAAGGGCATCATGGACGGTTATGGCGACCTGCAAAGTTTTATCGACGACACCAGCCTCGACCCGCCGGAGGAGGGGGATGCCGCCGGCGGGGAAATGGACCGACTGGTGCTCTCGACCATCCACTCCGCCAAGGGGCTGGAGTTCGAGGCGGTGTTCGTCATCGGCCTGGCCGAGGGCCGCTTTCCCCACGCCGCCGCCACCTTTGGCGAGCAGTGGGAGGAGGAGCGGCGCCTGCTCTACGTGGCGGTAACGAGAGCCAAGAAATATCTCTACCTCTCCTACCCCAAGCAACTGATGAGCCAGGACCGGCAGTTTCATCGGGTCGGCATGTCGCCTTTCCTCGGGGAGATCGGCAAGGGCTATTACCGGCGCCTGGCCGGCAAGACCGTGCCCGGTGGCGACTATGGCAGCCTCGGAGGCCTCGTCAAGGCACTGCCGGAGGCGGCGGCGCCCCGGCGCACACGGGCCAAAAAGCTCGAGGCCGAAGCTTTTTCTGTCGGGGCCAAAGTCAACCATCCCTTCTTCGGTGTCGGCACGGTGGTCAAAAAACCGTCTGGGCGCTCCCTCGACATCCATTTCGATCGTCATGGCCTGAAGACCCTCCATCTCGATTACGCCAAACTGACGATTCTTTGACACTCGCTGCCATCTACTCATTTTCTGTTTTCCAGAGGAAAAGACGATGACGTACCTCGATGTACTCGCCCATCTCGAGGCTCTGCAGATGCACAAGATCAAGCTCGGCCTCGAGGCGATGGAGAGTTTTCTCGCCCGGGTCGACCACCCCGAGCGGAAGCTCGCCTTCGTCCATGTCGCCGGAACCAACGGCAAGGGCTCGGTATGTTCGGCGCTGGCCGAGATCCTCACTCTGGCCGGCTACCGGGTCGGGGTCTATACCTCGCCGCACCTGAGCTCCGTGCGCGAGCGCTTCCGCATCGGCCGCGACTATATCGACGAGCGCGCCTTTGCCGAGTTGGGGGAGAGGATCTGTACCGTGCTGGGGGAAGAGAAGATCACCTATTTCGAGTTCACCACCGCCCTCGGGCTGCTGTGGTTCGCTCAGTCCGAGGTGGATGTGGTGATGTTCGAGACCGGCATGGGCGGGCGACTCGACGCCACCAACGTGGTCACCCCGCTGCTTTCGGTGATCACCAGCGTCAGCATGGACCACGAGGCCTACCTCGGCACTACACTGGCCGAGATCGCCAGGGAGAAGGCGGGCATCATCAAGCCGGGGGTGGCGGTGGTCTCGGGGGCGGTTCACCCCGAAGCGGCGGCGGTCATCGCCCGGGTGGCTGGGGAGCGCCAGGCACCCCTTTATGTCTTGCGCCAGGAATTTGACTATACGCGCAACCCCGATGGCAGCTGGGACTGGCATGGTGGCGCCGCCCTGGGTGGCCTTGCTCTGGAGCAGCTGCGCAGCAGCCGCGAGAGCCAGGCTCAGCCGGACAACGATTCGCTGGTGCTGGCTGCCGCCCAGCTTCTGCGGCAGCGTGGTTTCGCCATCGGCGTAGAGGAACTGCGCCGGGGGCTGGCCGAGGTGAAGTGGCCGGGCCGCATGGAATATTTCGAAGTGACTGCAGGGGATGGGCGAAAGAGTCGCTATCTCCTCGATGGGGCGCATAACCCCGATGGTGTCAAAAATCTGGCCGAGACCCTGGCGACCAGGTTTCCCCGCCGCCGCCTCGTCGCCCTGTGGGGAGCCATGGTCGACAAGGATCTCAGGGCGACCATGGAGTCGATGGCGCCACTGGTCGATACCTTCGTCTTCACTCGTCCGGCCGGGGAGCGCGCCGCCAGCCCCGGGCAGCTGCGGGAAGTGCTGCCCCCGTCCTGGCGTGGCCAGGTCATCTGCGAGGACGATATTGTTCTTGCCCTCGAGAAGGCCTGTGGGGAAGCCGGCGAGGAAGATCTGTTGCTGGTCGCTGGCTCGCTGTACCTGCTTGGCGAGGTCCGCCGTCTGCTGCTCGGGGAACTGGCTCGGTGAGGGGAAACTTCGACGACTTCGACTGCCCGGACGAGGCGGTCATCCGCGCCGAGCGCGCCAGGGCGCGGGAACTGCGCAAGACGAGGTGGTGGCAGCAGAAGACCGCTCCCGGCCTCTGCCATTACTGCGGAAAGAAATTTCCTTTCCATGAACTGACCATGGATCACCTCGTGCCCCTGTCGCGGGGAGGGCG
>JANJUM010000175.1 GCA_024710585.1 Desulforhopalus sp. | reverse complement strand
GCAACCTGGTGCAGAACGGGGCGCGCCACGCCGCCAGCCGTCTTGAGCTCGTCGTCGAACGGCAGGGCGACCTCTGCTGCCTCCATGTCGACGACGACGGCCCGGGCATTGCCGAGGAACAGCGCGCCAAGGTCTTCGAGCCCTTCGTCCGCCTCGACCGCAGCCGCAGCCGCGTCTCCGGTGGCTACGGCCTGGGCCTGGCCATCGTCGCCCGCATCCTCCAGTGGCACGGGGGAAGCGCCAGAGCGACGAGCAGCCCGCTCGGCGGTGCCCGAATTACCCTGTGCTGGCCTGCCTATGATGGCGACCGGCAAAATCCATAGAGTGAAAAATCACGGGAAAGGCGCCTGCAGACGAGCGCAATACAAGCCCCTGCCGAAGCTTGGCCATGGTCCTTGCGAAGCCGGCCTGTTTGGACCTCGCGCGTGAAAACCCTGACACCTGGCAAACTGAAAGGCCTCTGCCATGCCGTGCTGCACCAGTTTGCCGCAGACGGCGGCCAGCGCCCCGCCCGACAGGGGAAACGAGGTCTCCGGCTGCCTAGCCACGCCGCCAGGCGTGGTAACGCTCCAGCCAGGCGAGCAGCCGTGCCGGGGCATGGCTGCGTTTCCACTCGCCGGCGGCGTATTTGCCGGCCTCCGACCAGGTCGGGTAGGTATGGATGGTGGCGAGAATCTTGTTGAGACCGAGCCCGTGCCGCATCGCCAGGACGAACTCCGCGAGCAGTTCGCCGCCATGTTCGCCGACGATGGTCACCCCGAGGATCTTGTCCTTGCCGGGAGGGGTCAAGACCTTGACGAAGCCGTGGTTGGCAGAGTCGGCGATGGCGCGGTCGAGTTCCTCCAGGGAGAAGCGGGTCACCTCGCAGGCGATGCCCCGGGCCCGGGCCTCGCCCTCGTTGAGGCCGACCCGGGCCACTTCGGGGTCGACAAAGGTCGTCCAGGGAATCACCGAGTAGTCGACGGCAAAGCGCCACCACTGGCCGAACAGGGCGTTGACCGCCGCGTACCAGGACTGATGGGCGGCGACGTGGGTGAACTGGTAAGGCCCGGCGACATCTCCGGCGGCAAAGATGTTGGGGTAGAGAGTCTCCAGGTAGGCGTTGGTGGTAACGGTGCGCTCCACCGCTATGCCGAGTTCCTCGAGGCCATAACCTTGCAACCGTGCGCTGCGGCCGAGGGCGCAGAGCAGCACGTCGTAGTTGAGACGCTTTTCCCCATCGCTGGCGGCGACCACCACCGCCGGGCCCTGCTCGTCGCGGATGCAGCGCAGGGCGGCATGGCCGGTGAGTACCCGCACCCCGTCCCCCTCCAGGGCGGCGCGCACCAGGGCCGAGACCTCCTCGTCCTCGCGCGCAAGTAGCCGCTCGCCGCGCTCCACCTGGGTCACGCCGACACCCAGCCGGGCAAAGGCCTGGGCCAGCTCGCAGCCGATGGGCCCGCCGCCGAGGATAACCATGCGCCGCGGCGGCTCCTTGAGATGGCGCAGCGCCTCCCACATGGTATCGCTGGTCAGATAGCCGGAGGACTCGATTCCCGGCAGGGAGGGCACGGTCGGCCGCGCCCCGGCGGCGATGACGATCGCCCGGCTGGTCAGCCGCCGTACCCCGCCTTCTTCCAGGGCGACCTCCACCGTCCACGGGTCGACCAACCTGCCGTAACCCTTCAGCACCTCGACACCAAGGCTGCTGTAGCGGGCGACGCTGTCATGGGGCTCGACGGTGGCGATGACCTTGTGCACCCGCGCCATCACCTGGCCAAAGGGGATACCTGGTTGATGCGCCGCGAGGCCGTAGCGGTCGCCGTTGCGCATCTGATGGGCTACCTTTGCGGACTTGATCAGGGCCTTTGAGGGCACGCAACCGTAGTTGAGGCAGTCGCCACCCATCTTCTCCGCCTCCACCAGGGTCACCCGCGCCTTGACCGCAGCGGCAATGTAAGAGGCCACCAGGCCGGCGGCACCGGCCCCGATGACTACGAGATTACGGTCGAAACGTTTGGGCCGCGGCCAGCGGCCATAGACCCTGCGGCGATGCAGCCAGCCATTGAACGCCTTGGCCAGGAATGGGAAGAGGCCGAGCAGGGAAAACGAGAGGAGCAGGCCGGGAGAGAGGATACCCGCCAGGCTGTCGATCTCGGCCAGCTGGGTGCCGGCATTGACATAGACCAGGGTGCCGGCGAGCATGCCCACCTGGCTCACCCAGTAATAGGTCCAGGTGGAAATGGGGGTCAAGCCCATGAGGATGTTGATGAGGAAAAAGGGAAAGATCGGTACCAGGCGGAGGCTGAAGAGGTAGAGGGCGCCCTCTTTGCGCACCCCTTCGTTGATCGCCGCCAGGCGGTCGCCGAAGCGGCGCTGCACCCAGTCACGGAGAAGGTGGCGGGAGACGAGGAAAGCCAGGGTGGCCCCGACGGTCGAAGCGAAAGACACCAGCACGAAGCCCCAGAGAAGGCCGAAGAGGCCACCCCCGGCCAGGGTCATGACCACCGCTCCGGGCAGGGAGAGCGCGGTGACCGCGACGTAGGCGACGAAATAAACAAGGCTCACCATCACCGGTGCCTGGTCGCGCAGGCGCAGGAATTCCTCCTGCTGCCTTTTGAGGGTATCGAGAGTGAGCAACAGGTGCAGGTCGAAGGCGTAGAAGAGCCCGGCCACTGCCAGTACGACAATGACAATGAGAAGCTTTTTCATGCGGATTCCGAGGTTGGAGGAAAGCGGCTGAGACGGCCTGATGCTTTCCCTTTAGCCGAGGACCCGCTGCAGGGCAAGGACGATTTCTTCGATCTTATAGGGTTTGGAGAGGTAGTCGTTCATCCCTGCGGCCAGGCACTGCTCCTCATCCTCCTTCATGGCGTGGGCGGTCACCGCCAGGATGGGGATATTGGGTGCGGTCCGGCGGATGAGGCGGGTGGCCTCGATCCCTCCCATGACCGGCATCTGCACGTCCATGAGGATGAGGCTGAAGGCCTTGCGACCATTCTGTACGGCCGCCACCGCCTCCTCGCCATTGGCGACGAAGGTGACATCGGCGATGCCGATGGCGTTGAGGATCTGGCCGAGGAGCAGGCGGTTCATCTCCCAATCCTCGGCGACGAGGATGCTGATGTCGCCGCGTGCGGAAAAATCGACGCTGAGCTCGGCCTTCGCTCCCCCTTCTGTCACCACGTTCACCAACCGCACCGGCAGAACGAAGGAAAAGACCGAGCCCTTCCCCACCTCGCTGTCCAGCGTGATATCCTCCCCGCCGAGCAGGCGGACGATGCGCTGTGCGATAGACAGGCCTAGGCCAGTGCCGCCGTATTCGCGGCTGATGGAGCTGTCGCCTTGGCTGAAAGATCGAAATATCTCTTTCTTTTTCGCAGCTCTGATGCCAGTCCCGGTGTCCTCGACGCGCACCTGGAGTTGTCCCGTCCCCGCCTCGGCCAGGCTGGGATGGAAGTCGACGGCGAGCAGCACATAGCCCCGGTGGGTGAACTTGACGGCATTGCCGACAAGATTGACCAGCACCTGGTGGAGACGCAGGCGATCGGAGAGAATGTGCCGCGGCACCGCCTCGCCGAGGTGAAGACGCATCTCGACGCCCTTGACGCTGTTGACGGCGGTGATGCTGATCACCTCCTCCATCAGGGCTTGCAAGTCGACGGGTTCGGCGACGACACTGAGCTTGCCCGCTTCTATCTTGGAGAGATCGAGGATATCGTTGATGATCTGCAGCAGCGTCACCCCGGAGGAGTGAATGCCCTGGACATTGCCGCGCTGTGCCTCGGTGATGGCCGAGCGCAGGATCATCTGGCTGAGGCCGAGAATGGCATTCATCGGCGTGCGGATCTCATGGCTCATATTGGCGAGGAACTCGCTCTTCAGGCGGCTGGCGGCCTCAGCCCGCTCCTTGGCCGCGCGTAGTTCGCCATGCATCTGACGCAGTTCCTCGTTGGCTTGGGTGAGCTGCGTGGTGCGCTGGCGCATCCGCTCCTCCAGCCGCTGATGGGACTCCTGCAGGGCCAGCTCCGCTTCGCGCCGTTTGCTGATATCGCGCAAGGAACCGCTGATGAGGCGACTCCTACCCTGACTGATGAGGCGCGCATTGACGCAGGCCCAGAAGACGGTGCCACTGCGGTGCCGCTGACGCACTTCCCGGTCGCGGATGGCACCGTGGGCGTACAGGTCCGCCAGGAGCTGCCGCCAGTCCCCTTCGTCGCAGCAGAGGTCGGTAGCGATGTTCCCGACATGGTCGAGGAGCGATTGCGGGCGCTCGTAGCCGAACATGGTGGCAAAAGCGGGATTGACCGTCTCCAGTTCCCCCTCGAAGGTCGAGATGAAGATCCCTTCCGCAGCGTTCTCAAAGATGCCGCGATACCGCTCTTCAGCTGCCGCTACCGCCATCTTCTCGGCGGCGCCGCCCCTGGCGACGGAGCGCAGCGCTTTGATCTCGGCGGTAAACTCTTCGTAGGTACGGTCAACCATGGCCACTAGCCTGGCAAAAGAATCATGCCTGTGGTCCTCGATACTCAGCAACTGCTGCCGCAACACCCTGTGCACAGGCACTCCCTGCTACTCCCCTTCTTTCAACGGTTTGCTGCGGAAGCGACTGCGGCCACCGCACCGCCTTCCGCTGCCATTCGATGACATCTCATTGTGATCGATTTTGCATTTCCTAGCAATATGTTTCCGCTATGGCACTGCCAGCGAGAAGTAATTGTCATTTGGCTCGAGGAGCTTTACAATATCGGAAGAATTCCACAAAACCCTCAGGCCATCCGTACCGCCTGCAGTCCTTGCCCCGCAAGATGCCATGAAAGACTACTACCGCATCCTTGGTGTCACCGCGTCCTCTTCCGAGGAGGAGATCAGGAAACGCTACCGTCGCCTGGCGATGCAGTACCACCCCGACCGCAACCCCAACGACCCCTCCGCCGAAGAACGTTTCAAGGAGGTCGCCGAGGCCTACGGAGTGCTCACCGACCCGGTCAAGCGGCGCCGCTACGAGGAATGCCGCAGCGCCGGCTCCACCGGCCCCTCCGGCCCGGGCGGGAACTTCACCTACACCCAGGAGGACATCCTTCGCGACCTCTTCAAGGACCCCAGCTTTCAACATCTCTTTTCCGGGCTCTTGCGCGAGTTTCAGCGTCATGGCTTCCGTTACGGCACGACCTTCATCTCCCGCAGCTTTTTCGGCGGCAAGGGTAATATCTTCCTTGGCGGCATCTTCCTGCTCGGTTCGCTGGCCGGGCCGCTCATCGCCGACGCCGCCAGGAAGAAACTGCGCAACTCCCCGCCGCTGCTCTCCTCGGTGTCGCGGGGCGTCGGCAACCTGGTCGGCTCCGCCACCCGGCTGCTCGGCGGAAAGCGACGCTCCCCATCATCGGCCAGGCTGCCGGATCTCGACACCAGTTACACCACTCCGCTCAGCGAAGAGGAGCTGCGCCACGGCAAAACCATCGACATTCTCGTCTACGGGCCTCAGGGAGAACATACCCTGCGCGTCAAAATTCCCCCCGGCAGCCACGCCGGCCAGAAGTTGCGCCTGCCCGGCAAGGGACGCCACGGCAAGGGAGGCGTAGGCGACCTCTACCTCCACCTGGTGAAGAAGCCCGGCTGAACGAATGCTCAGCCCTTCCTTTCATCCCCCTGCGCCTGCAGGATGAACATGGCGGCCAGCACCACCAGCACACCGGGAATGACCCGCAGCGGCGGCAGGCCGCGCCCCAAGGCAAGTTCCAGCAGCAGCACCAGCCCGGGATAGAGGTAGGAATAGGCCATCACCCGGGTGGGGCCGAGGACCGGCACCGCGAACTGGGTGAGGAAGAAAGTGACGATGGTGGTAAACACCGCCAGGTAGGCGATACCCAGCCAGACCGTGAACGGCACCTGGCTCCAGGCCACCCCGGCGAGTTCACCCGAGGCGAGGAGCAGCAACCACAGACAGCCGGAGACCAGCACCCACAGGGTCATCACGGCCATCGGCTCGCCACGGTGCAGCAGCCTGATGAGCGGCGTATACAGACCCATGGCGCAGCAACCGCCGAAAAAGATAAGGTCGCCGCGGTTCCACTGCATCGCCAGCAGCTGGCCGGGATCACCGCGAAAAATCACCCAGACGGTGCCGATCAATCCGCAGCCGAGAGCGAAGAGATGGGCGCGGCCGAGTCGCTCCTTGTTCAGCAGCAGGGCGTAGAGGCCGGAGAGGGAAGGCACCAGGGCAAAAATGACGCTGGTGTTGAGCGGGCTGGTGTACCTGAGCGAGAGGAACATGCAGTAGAAGAAGATGACCAGACAGCCGCTGATCAGGCTGCAGCGCAGGAACAGCGACGGCGAAAAGCACAGCCCGTAGCGCAGAGCGACAAAGGGCGCGAAGAGCGCCGCGGCGAGGAGGAAACGGCTCAGGGTGAGGACCGCCGGGTCGAGGGCACCGGTTATGGCGGCGCCGACGGGAAACGACGTGGACACCAGGCATGCCGTCACCACCATGAGCAGGTGGACGAAGAGTCGAAAGCCTCTTTCGCTTCCTGAGAAAAAGGCCCGCCTGGGGCTCACCCCTGCCCTTGGGGCCTGGCGGCTCCCCCAGCCCCGGCCTCCTTCTGAACCCCCTGGAAGGTGGTCATGGCGGTGGCCACCATGCCGCTGAGGTCGGCGAGATTGGCGGGAATGATCATGGTGTTGTTTTCCTTGGCCAGCTTGCCGAATTCATTGAGATACTGCTTTGCCACCTCGAGACTGGCCGCCTCCTTTCCGCCCGGTCCGGAGAGCGCCTCGGCCACCTTGCGAATACCCTCGGCGGTGGCTTCGGCGACCTTGAGGATCTCCATGGCCCGCCCCTCCGCCTCGTTGATGCGACGTATCTTCTCGCCCTCGGAGAGAAAGATGGCCTCGCCCCGATCTCCCTCGGCGCGGTTGAGGATAGCCTGTTTTTCCCCCTCTGAGCGGGCGATCTCGGCCCGCTTCTCTCGTTCCGCCTTCATCTGCTTTTCCATGGCGTCGAGCACCGTCTTCGGCGGCTGGATATCCTTTATCTCATAGCGCAGGACCTTGATGCCCCAGTTGGCGGCCGCCTCGTCAAGGGCCGCCACGACCTGGCCGTTGAGGGACTCCCGCGCCTCGAAGGTATTGTCGAGGGTGATCTTGCCAATTGCCGAGCGCAGGCTGGTCATGGCCAGCTGGCAGGCGGCGAAGCGGTAATCGTCGATACCGTAGGCCGACATCTTGGAATTGACCACCTGCATGTACATGATGCCGTCCACCTCCAGGGTGACGTTATCGGCGGTGATGCAGGTCTGTGCCGGGATATCCACCGGCTCCTCCTTGAGGCTGCGCTTATAGGCCACTTTATCGAGAAAGGGGAAGAGTATATGGAAGCCGGCTTCGAGGGTGGTGCGATACTTGCCGAGGCGCTCGATCACGAACTCCGAGCGCTGCGGCACCACCACCGCCGTCTTGATGATGACCACCGCCACCAGCACGAGAAGAATGAAAAGCGCGATGAGATTCTGTTCCATGCCGTGCTCCATGTTTTTCCGCCCTATCGAACGGTATCCGGCTAGATTTTTTCCACGTGCAGCAGCAGACCGTCGCGGCGCAGCACGACGACAATCTCACCCTCTTCGATGCGCTCAAGGGCTGCAGCCCGCCAGAAGGTACCGGCGCACTTGACCCGCCCTTCGGCCGGCGGGGCGATGCCAGCGCTGACCACGCCCTTGTCGCCGGGCTTGACCAGCTGCTGATCGACATCCTCGCCCCCCTCGCTGTCTGGAGCCGACGAGAAGAAGCGCCGGCGCATCACTCCTCGCAGGGAAAAGAACGATGCCAGCGACACGACAATGAACACCGCCAGCTGCAGGGCGATGGCGGTCTGCGGCAGCAGCCAGGACACCAGGGCCGTGGCCGCCGCGCCGACCCCGAAAAAGAGCAGCACGAAACCCGGCGTGACCAGTTCGAGGACGCAGAGCATAACGGCGATCATCAGCCAGTAGACTGCAGGGTCAAGCATGCATTCGCCTCCCCGAGACAAGGACGGGCGACGTTTCCCGGCAAGGATTTCTAGAAGCCATGAGTCACGCCGCCTTATCGATGCCGAACAGGCCCCGGTACACCAGGGCACCAAGGATCACGGTCATCGGCCACACCCAGATGAGGCCGACCCCGAAGGGCAGGGTGGCCAGAAGCAACAAGAGCCCCATGACCAGGAAGAGGGCGAAGATTTTCCACCACTCCTTGTGCACCGCCTTGCGCGAAGCCTCCATCGCCTCCCACGGCGACATGCCGCGGTCGATGATGAGGGGCAGGGTCATGCTATAGCCGATGGTCAGATAGATGCCGGGGAGAATGAGCAGGAAAAAGCCGATCATGATCAACAGGCTCTGCAGGATGCCGGCCACTGCCAGCTTGCCGGCGATGGGCAGGCCGTCGAGGACCATCCGCCACCCCACCTGGCTGCCAGCCACCCTGCGGATGCCCATGTTGACGATGCCGGCGAAAAAGATGGCCATCACCGCATTGCTGATCATCTGCAGAAGAAGATCGGCACCCATGCCGGCCCCACCGTCCTGCTGCGGCAGCAGCAACGATGCCCCGGCAAAAACGACGAGCATCACCGCATACATCACCGCACTGCCAGCCCAGATCGGCCCCTTGGCGCCACGGGTCTTTTCCCAGGCCTCGCTCACCAGGGCGCCGATAGAAACACCGGCCAGGCCCTGAGGGGCGGCATCGCCAGCACCTGCGGCCTCTTCCTTATCGGCGGGGAGGCATCCGGGGCAATAAAGACGGCCATCCTTGGCGATGAACGGCACGCCGACGCTGTCCTTCTTGCCGCACTGCCAGCACTGCTCCTTATCGACTCCATAGGGCCGCTGTTCGACATCCTCCAGAGAGGCCTTGTCGCCTCCCTGGTCAACCGATGCGACAGCCGCGGCAGCCGCACCCGCCGCACCCGCCGCAGCCGCCGTGGCGATGGTGGCGGGCTCGGGCGGTGGCGGGGGTTCCGCCGGAGTGGGCTCGGCTGCTGCGGCAGCCTGCTCCATCGCGGGCATTTCCGCCGCAGACGACGGCCGGTCCACCTCCTCCTGCTCCAAACCTTCTGCCGTCTCAGCCAGGGCGGGGGCAGCGGAAGAAGGCTCTTTCCCTCCCTCCAACTCGGAGCCGGCCTCGTCCCCGGCGCCTTTTTCCTCGTCTTCCGGCAGCGACTCACCACTGGAGTGCGCGGCATCAGCGGCGGGAGCCTCGTCATCGGTCACGGGAAGGTCCTGGCCTTCTTCCACGGCCGGCGACTGAAGCGCCCCGTCGACCTCGCCAGGTGCGTCGTCCGCCGCGGCCAGCTGGGGCTCGGCCGTCGACGGCGAAGCGTCGGACGCGTCGTCAGGCAGGGGTGGGGACAGCGGGTCATCGGCCGGTGGCTTCTGCGAAGATGAGGCGAGAGCGGCGTCAGCGTCATCCGGGCTCCAGGCCTCGGATGGCGACGGCGGTTCCTCTTGCGTGGCCAAGGCGGGCGACCCGGCCATCTCCTCGTCGAAAGCAAAGACATGGTCGCATTTCGGGCACTTGACCCTTCTTCCTCGATACAGCTCGTTTACGGAACCGAGCACTCCGCACTGGGGGCACTGTATTTTCATCGACTTCCTCCACCTCCCACGATCAGCAAGACTCTCGACCGGAAGTCCTTTCGCGAAAACCACCGGCCATCGACCACTCCAGGCCTTCCTGCCGCCGGGAGCGATTTTCTCCGCCTGCGCCCTTTCATAAAAATTTGAAAATGCGTATAATTATCGTAGCATTATCTCCAGGGAAAGGCAAACAGATTGTAGGTGGACGAAGCCACAGAGAAAAAGGGAGCCTCATGGAAAAAATCATCATCGCGGCCATGGCCAGAAATGGCGTTATCGGCCGCAACAACAAGCTGCCCTGGCACATCCCTGAAGAGCTTCGTTTCTTCAAGCAGACCACCATGGGCCACCCGATGATCATGGGCCGCAAGACCTTCGACTCCCTCGGCGCCCCCCTGCCCGGTAGGCGTCATCTCGTGCTCAGCCGCCGCGGCGACTACGACCCCCGCGGCGCGGAAGCGGTCGCATCCCTCGACAAGTCCTTCGAGCTATGCACCGGGGCGGAAAAGGTGTTCATCATCGGTGGAGCGCAGATCTTTCACCTCGCCCTGCCCCTGGCGGACACCCTGCTGCTCACCCTTCTCGACCGGGAGGTAGACGGCGACGTCTTTTTCCCGCACTTCTCGGCAGAGGAGTTCGTCCTCGCCGATGAGCGTCGCCACGAAGGCGGCAGCGAACCCTTCACCATCGCCACCTACCGGCGCAGAAGCTGAGCGACGGTATCATCCTTTTCCTGCCGCGCCATTCCCGAGACGCCATGAGCGACGTGCCGATCAAGAAACTCGAACCGAAAATCCGCCAGGGCCTGGTGGTCATCCTCACCGGCAATGGCAAGGGCAAGACCACCTCGGCCCTCGGCATGGCCCTGCGTGCCTGCGGCCACCGCCAGAGGACAATCATCGTCCAGTTCATGAAAGGGGATCTCTACAGCGGCGAGTGGGATGGCGTCGAGCTTCTCGCCCCCCTGGTCACCCTGCACCATACCGGCAAGGGCTTCTGCGGCATCGAGGGCAACCCCTATCCCCACAGCGAACACCGTGCCAACGCCCAGGAGGCCCTGCTGCTGGTGGAGGACATTCTCCGCCGCGACCAGTGCGACCTGCTCATCCTCGATGAAATCAACAACGCCCTGCAACTGGCGCTGGTCGACCTGGAACAGGTCAAAGCCCTGCTCGCCCTGCGGCCGCCCCATATGCACCTCGTGCTCACCGGTCGTGACGCTCACCCCGAATTGGTCGCCATGGCCGACACGGTCAGCGAAGTCCGGGAAATCAAGCACGCCTACCGCCGCCATATCGAGCCACAGCCCGGTATCGATTTCTGACCCACTGCCGCCTCCCGGCAATTTGCGCCACCAGGAACCAAGCCAAAGAACCCACGCCTGTCCCTCACCCCCTGATGACCTGCCAGCAGTCGTCCCTGCGCCAAAGAAAAAGGGGCCGGCCCGCCATGCGAACCGACCCCCGCCAGAGACGGCCCACGCCGCCCCGAGAGGATTTTTTGAGTTGAAAAAATGTCAGGCTATCGCCTCGGGACTGCACAATTCGCCACTGTCGGCGGCGATTCTCCCGCAGGTTCGGCAGGAATACTTCATCGCCTCCAGCTTGCCCTTGCAGACATGGGTGACCGCAACGTCACCGTTGCCGCAGTAAGAGCAGGAGATCGCCTCGACGGTGGGATTGCAGAGATGACCGGGGTCATCGGCCACGGCACCGCAATTTTTACAGGTATGAGCCATAACCAGCCTCCTTGTGGTCAATATTCGGTTGTTCCTTCTAACGGGGGCCGGCCAAGGCCATGGCCTGCGGCCCAAAACCATTGCCGCCCGTCCCATCCCTGACACCCTAAGCAAGCCCCGCCGTTTGTCAACGGCCACACCGCGCCCGGGGCTTCAGCGCTACTTGTCCGCCAGGGCCTCGATAGTGACCAGTACCTCGACGTCCTTGCCGACCACGCCCAGTTTATAGAGCTTGCCATCGCCAATCTTGTAGGCCAGCCGGTCGAGGACCAGGGTGCCGTTGAAGCCGGCGACCTCCTTGCCTTTCATCGCTGGATGCTCCTTGACCCCGGCAAAGGTCAGGGGCAGCACCAGGTCATAGGCCACGCCCTTGACGGTGAAGGTGCCGTGCACGTCGTAGCGGCCCTGGCCGGCGTCCACCACCTTGGTGGAGGCAAAGGTCATCTCCGGGAAGCTGCCGGCATCGAAGAAGTCGGCAGACTGCAGGTGTTTGTCACGCTTGGCGAGGTTGGTGTCGATGGAATCGGTGGCGATCTTGAAAGAGAAGGAGCTTTCCCCAAGGCGCTGCGGGTCGAAGTTGATGGCGCCGCTGTAGGTGTTGAAGTGGCCGCGCACCTTGGAGTAGATGTGGTCGACGGTAAAATAGAAGTTGGTGTGGGCGGGATCGATCTGCCATGTCCTGGCCCCTGCCGAGAGCGGCGAGCCGCCCAGCACGGCTACGAGGAGAACGGCAACGGCAAGTTGCAAGAGTTTCATAGTCCTCTCCTTGTCATGGTGGGTTGAACCACGCCGGAATGAGGGCTGCCGCTCTATTGCGTCACTCCCGGTTCCGGCCTGCATTTGCTACAGGGTAGGACGGGAACGACAAAAGACAAGGTGCAGAGGTGGAGGAGCGGCGATTCTTCTAGCGCCGTGAAGAGACCATCCGGTAGACGAGCCGCAGAGCCATCATGCCGACGAGGAGGAGCAGCGCCAGTCGGGGCAGGCCCGATGCGAAGGAGTCGGCGACAAAGAGCACATGAACGGCGGCGAGAAGCAGCACGGTATAGCCGAGCCAGCGGTGCCCGCTGCGCCAGCGGCGGTAGTCGAGGGAGAAGCGCTGCCGAACCTGTGCCGCCACCACCTGAACGACTATGGCGAGGAGCGCTGCCCCGCCAACCATCTCCGGCCAGAAGGTTAGGCCCAGCGGCAGGTTGGCGAGCCCTTCGGGTAGAAGTACCAGGGCCATATGACAAAGAACGAGCAGGGGCAAAATCTGGCCGTTGGCACGGTGCAGGCGCATCACCAGGGATACGCCGAAGGCCCGCTCGAGCAGTGCCCCCCTGCTGCCGAAAAGGAGTTGCAGAACGAGGGCGAGAAAGGCGAACACCCCGAAGAGGTGCCCGGTTTGGAGCACGGCCTTCTCCCAGCCGGTCTTGTACCACAGAGTCTGTGTCGGATAAAGAAACGGCAGGGCGCAGCCGCCGGCGACCACCAGGGCGCCGATACCAAGGAAGAAGATCTGCAGCAGCGTTCGCTTCATGGTCGCCTCCTTTTCGCGGCCAGCAACAACCTCATGCCACCACCCTGCCGTCACCTTCAGGCGGGAGGTCAACGCCGGGGCATCCACCCCGGCGCTGACCTAAAGCAGTCCGGGATGAGACTTGATCTCCTGCTCGATCTGGTCGGGGTCCGAAGCGTTGTAACGAATGATGTTCTGCAGGTGGTAGAGGTTTTCCGGGTCGATACGGGTGAACTTCAGGCTGACCATGCCCTCGCCGCAGCGGACCACCTCGCCATGGACCTCCACTCCCGGTCCGATACGCGGCAGGAAGATGGTAAAGAGGGCGGCAGCGCCAGGCGGCAGGCTCTCGTCCAGTTCCAGAAGACACCCGCCGACGCTGAGGTTGGCGATACGTTCGACCACATGCTCCCTGCCTTCCACCGCCAGTTTCGCCCTGACATTGAAGCCGACACGACTGAATCGCCGCTTTTCCTCCTCCATACCATGCCTCTCGTAATGTGTTTGCAAAGGCCGTCGGCAGTCCCTGCCCCAGGCCGCCTCCGCTGCATCGGCCCCCGGCGAGGACGAGCGTCACCTTGCCATGAGACGAGCGAAAAGGACCTTCCGGTGCGTGCGACCGCAGAGGTCGACCGCCAGCTCTACATAATGCCCATGGTCAACTATAGCGAACGGCAGCCATTAATCAAGGCCGAAGGTGAAACGGCGCAGCCCACCGGAAAATTCGTCTTTTTCGTTGTCACCCAGCTGGCGGCGACGGTATAGAGAAAGATACCCCTTAGCCCGGCACGTCGGAAAAATCGGCTTCACACGAGTTCACCAAAGGGCACGGCCAGGGCGCCCAGACCCTCGCAACCACCCGCAGCGGCGGCGACCCTTGGCTCAGCCGACGGTTTCACCACATAACCCATGAGACGCCCATGAACGACGCCCAGACGAGACACGGCAGACTCATCCTCAGAACCCTGGCCATGCCCAGCGACACCAACCCCCATGGCGACATCTTCGGCGGCTGGATCATGGCGCAGATGGACATTGCCGGCGGCATCCTCGCCCGTGAGGTCGCCTGCTCGCGGGTAGTCACCGTAGCCGTCGATTCGATGGTCTTCATCAAACCGGTGCATGTCGGCGATGTGGTCTGCTGCTACGGCAAGGTGCTGCGCATCGGCACCACCTCAATGACCATCAACCTCGAAGTCTGGGTACGGCCGGCCCTGGACAGGCCCAACGACGACATTGCCGAGATGCAGGTGACCACCGCCGCCTTCACCTATGTGGCGGTCGACAGCGAAGGCCGCAAGCGGCCCATCGTGCGCACCTGCCCGACCCCACGGTGATCGGGGCCGATACCGGCAACCACCGGCCATGACCTAGCCGCCGAGAAAGAGCAGCAGCCGCCGCCAGTAGTCCTCGTGCATGTCGATATTGCCATGGTCGGCAAGGGGCAGAAAGAGCCTCTCGCTCTGCGGCGGCAGGCAGGCGAGCAGCTTCTCGGTGTGCCGTAGCGCCACCACCTGATCGCGCCCGCCGTAGATGACCAGCACCGGGCAGGCGATGGCCCGGGCGTGCTCGCAGGAGGAAAAGCGGTGTTTGAGCAGCAGCGAAACCGGCAGCCACGGGTAGTGGGTGCGGGCCACCTCCGCCAGCGAATCGAAGGGGGTGATGAGGGCGACGCCGCTAACCGGGCGTTGCGACGCCACATAGCTCGCCACCGCCGAGCCAAGGCTGCGGCCGATGAGAAACACCCGCCGCGGCCGCAGGCCTTGGGCAACATCGTCGAACACCGCCAGGGCGTCGGCATAGATCTCCCGCTCCGCCGGTTTGCCGCCGCTGGGCCCGTACCCGCGATAGGCGACGAAAAGCGTCGCCGCGTCGATGGCCTGGTACTCCTCGATGTTAAGAAAGACGTCCTCGGCGTTGCCACCGTAATAGAGGATCAACCGGTCGGCGGCGCGCTCGGGGTTGACCAGCCAGCCGGCCAGTTCCACCTCCCCGCGGGAGAGCCGGTAATCGTCGACATGGCGATACTGGTGGCTACGATGGGCGCTCGCGGTGGGAAAGAAGATGAAGCGCTCCTGGGCGAAATACATGAAGAGGACGCAGAAGAGATAGAAGACCAGGCAATAACCGAGCAGCTGCAATGTCAGAATCATCTTCTTCTCTGTGCCCCGAAGTGTAACCACCGCCCCGCTCAGCGCGGCAGGAAGAACTCGGGTCGCAGCACCACCCAGGCGATGGGGAAGCGGCGATTGCCGAAATCCTCGCCCACCAGGGCAACCGAGTAGTGGTTGAGACTGCGCTGCAGCGGGACGAGGTCGACGGTGGGGTAGGAACCCTGGCTGGCGAAGCCGGACAGACCGCAGACGTGGGCCCGGCCATCGATCAGTGTCGGCGTGCCGTAGGTGCGGCAGTTGACCGGGCGCACGCCATGGGCCTGGCAGAGGTCGTCGTCGCCGAGCAGGGGGCAGCGGATGCGCGCCAGGGCCGGGTCGCCTGCGGAACGCAGCAGTTCCTCGTAGGCGGCCGCCGCCTCTTCGGCTGCTGCCCGGCAGCGCTGGCGCAATTCCTCGTGCTGCCGCAGGTAGGCGGCGATGGCCGCCGCCTCGATGAAGGAGACGTCGAAGACGGCATGGCAGCAGTCGGCACAGCCGGGATGGCAGCGCACCGCTTCCGGGAACTGGGCGCGAATGGCCGCCACCGTCTCGTCGACGAAGCGAAAAAGATGGTGCAGTTGCGTAAACATAGTATAAGGCCTGGTAAGGGTGACAGAGGATGAGCCGGCCAGGGCTGCTGCGCAACAACTACCATGGCACGGCCACGCTTGTCAATCGGCCCGGCCCGGCGGCATCAGCCGAAAAAACCGCCAGCAACCATATGATCATTCCATGGAAATCTATAACTTACAGCACAAGGAACTGCATATCCCGCGCTTCTCGGCCGGCCCCGGGCAGGCCTGGTATCTCTTCGGCGAGAACGGCTCCGGCATCGAACGCCTCATCGACCTATTCGCCGGCAGGCTCGAAGGCTATGTCGCCGATCACCTCGAGCTGCCGGAAAATCCAGGTATCCTCTCCTTTCTCGACCAGCAGCGACTGTTCGAGGAGGAACTGCGCAACGACGACAGCGATTTCCTCGACCGCCCCGACCCCGGCACCCTGGTGCGCGAGTTCCTCCCCAACCACCGCGAACACCGCGACCTCCTCCTCGCCCTCGGCATGGAAGGCTGTCTCGACAAGGGCTACCGCCAGCTCAGCTCCGGCCAGGCGCGCAAGCTCCTTCTCCTTGGCGTGGTGCTCGGCGGCCATTCAACCCTGCTGCTGGAAAACCCTTACGACGGCCTCGACATCGCCAGCTGCCGTCAGCTCGACGACCTCCTGCAGCTCCTGCCGCAGCGGGGGGTGACGGTGCTCGTCACCATCGCCGACCTGTCTCAGCTGCCTTCCTGGGCGGAGAACCTGGCGGTGGTCGCCGACGGAATCTTGCAGGACAGCGGCCCCGTCACGGAGGTGCTGCCGCGCTGGCAGGCCCGGGCCGCCGAACGGGCGCGGTGCCGCTCGCTGGGCGAGGCCCGCTTTCGCCAGCGCCAGGCCGCCAGGGAGGAAGAGCTCATCGCCTTGAACGGCGGGTTTGCCGCCTATGGGGACCAGCGGCTCTTCTCCGGCCTTCACCTCCACGTCGCCAGCGGCGACCATACCCTCATTACCGGCCCCAACGGCTGCGGCAAGTCGACCCTGCTCGACATCATCTGCGGCGACAACCCCAAGTGCTATGCCAACGACCTGCGCCTCTTCGGCAAGAAGCGCGGCCAGGGCGAGTCGATCTGGCAGATCAAGAGGGAGATGGGCCTCGTCTCCCCCGCCCTGCACCGCGAGCACCGCGTGCCCGGCAGCGCCCTGCTCATCGTCCTCTCCGGGCTCTACGATACCATCGGCCTCTACCGCCGCCCCGCTTCCGCCGAACTGCGCGAGGCCCGCCAGTGGCTGCAATGGCTCGACCTCGCCAACCAGGCCGAGACTCCCTTTCGCCGCCTCTCCTACGCCGAGCAGCGCCGCGTGCTCATTGGCCGCGCCATGATCAAGGGCCCTCGCCTGCTGCTCCTCGACGAGCCCACCCATGGCCTCGACGAAGCCAACCGCCAAGCCTTCCTCGACCTGCTGCAGCGCATCGCTGATGAAAGACTGTCGACCATCGTCTACGTCAGCCACCGCCAGGACGAGTACCGCCAGTTCTTTCGCCAGCATATCCGCCTCGAGACCTATGCCGCTTAAGCCAACGCCCATGCTTGTCGCCCCGCATCCCCTCCACACCTCGCCGTCGCCATGCTGACCCGCATCCGCCGCTTCTGCTCCGCCCTGTGGTACCGCATGACCTGCTCCGACTACCGCCGCGTCGCCGCCTGCGGCCTCTTCGACGAAGGCTACTACCTGCGCCACAACCCCGACCTGCATGACTGCGGCCTCGATCTGCTCGCCCACTACCTCAGCCGCGGCTTTGCCGAGCGACGCCGCCCGGGCCCCTTATTCGACCGGCATTTTTACCTGCAGCAGTGCCCGCAGCTGGACGAGGACCATGACAATCCGCTGCTGCACTTTCTCGCCGTGGGCAGACATCAGGGCCTGCGCCCCAACCCACTCGTCGATCCCCACTGGTACGGCAGGGTGTGGGGACAGGGGCAACTGCTGCCCGACGCCCTCGGTCACTTCCTCACCCATCGCCACGATCCCCGCCCGCCGCTGTCGCCCTCACCCTA
>JANJUM010000150.1 GCA_024710585.1 Desulforhopalus sp. | reverse complement strand
CTGCCCGAGCAGCTTGCGGTACTTACGTTTCCCGGCCTGGGCGATGCGTCTGATGCGGTTGCCGGCGGCGAGGAGAAACTTTTTCATCATCTGTGGTCACACCTTTGCCTTCCGTTGGTCATGGAAGTGCTTGCAATATTGAATGATTGGCGGCGCGGTGCCACCACGCGAAAAGCCCTCGGCCGGGCCGCGATGCGCGTGCAGCGCGGCGAACGCCCCAGGGACCGGCCTTTAGGATAGCGACGAAACGCCATGATGACAAGGGGCAGCCTCGCCCCCGCCCGTCTATATCCTCCCGGCGATACGCAACTCCTCCATGATCGGGCCGAAGAGCGCCTCGTACTCGGGAATGGCCTTTTTAAGGATGGTGCCGATATAGGGGATGTCGCTGTCGTTGACGACGATGTTGGCGGAGCAGGTCATCGCCTGGAGGTCGTAGAGGGTGGAAAACTGTTCGCCGATGAGCACATAGAAGATATAGCGCCGCCGCGTCATGTTCATGCGGCTCATATAGCGGTGGAACACCCCGGTGGCGATCCCCCCGGGCTCGAAGCGGCTGTGCAGGAAGACCGCGGCATAGTTGACGAAGAGCATGCGCTCCATGGCCAGCACGGCGTTCTCTTCCTGCTCGACGCGATAGCCCACCGCCGAGGCCGCCTTGATCACCTGCTCGCGGCCAGGGATATCGGGCATCAGCAGCAGGGCCCTGGGAATGTCCTCGACGACATCCTTCTCCTCGAAGACGCCGTCCTTGAGCCAGTCTGTGTCGGGCGGACCCGGCGGACGGATACGGGCCATGCCCTGGGAAGAAGCCGCGACTCGCCCCTCGCCGCCACTTTCCATGCCCTGGTCGAGGGCGAAGGGGGTGCCGCAGTGGACGCACTTGATCTTGACGCGGCGCCCCGGCTCGAGGGCGCGGACGCTTTCGCGGATCTTGTCGCCCAGTTTCAGCTGTTTCCCGCAGTGCGGGCAATCGACGATCATGGTCATGCCTCTTTTCACAGATGGGACAAACGGTGCCGCGTGGCGGCCCGGGGCCGCTGCGGCGCTCAGCGCCCGAAACGGGCGCGGAAATCCTCTTCCTCCTCTTCCATGCTGAGGTCGGTGATATTGGTGGTCGACTCGCCGCGCTCCGCCTTAACCCGGTCAATACCGCGATTCATCTCAGCCCGCTGCGAGCAGTAGGTGATGGCGGTCTTCTCGGTGATGATGCCGCGGCTGTAGAGTTCGAGGATATGCTGGTCGAAGGTGCGCATCTCCAGGGCCGAGCCCTCGCGGATGACATGGTAGAAGGTCTTGTCCTCGGTCTCGCCGTTGAGGATGAGATCCTTGACGCGCAGGCTGGTGCGCAGGATCTCGATGGCCGCCACCCGCCCGCCGCCGACCCGCGGCAGGAGACGCTGGCTGACGATCCAGCGAATAGTGTCAACCAATCGGTTGCGGATCTGCGGCTGCTCGTCCTGCTCGAACATGCCGAGGATACGGTTGATGGTCTGCCCGGCGTCGATGGTGTGCAGGGTCGACAGCACGAGGTGGCCGGTCTCGGCGGCGGTCAGGCCGATCTCCATTGTATCGCGGTCGCGCATCTCGCCGACGAGGATGACTTTGGGCGCCTGGCGCAGGGCGGCGCGCATGCCGATGGCGAAGGTACTGAAGTCGTTGCCCATCTCCCGTTGATTGAACGTCGCCCTGTCCTGCTCGTGGACGTATTCGATGGGGTCCTCGAGGGTGATGACATGCACCGAGCGCTCACGGTTGATGAGGTTGAGCAGGGCAGCCAGCGAGGTGGTCTTGCCGGTGCCGGTGGCGCCGGTGAAGAGCACCAGGCCGTTGAGCTCGCGGGCCATAAGTTTGAAGGCCTCGGGGAACTGCATGCGCTCGATGGTCGGCACCTGGGTCTCGAGCTTGCGCAGCACCGTCGAGAAGTAGCCCTTCTGGGTGAAGATGTTGACCCTGAAGCGCGCCTTGTCGCCGAGGGAGTAGGACATGTCGCAGGAGCCGGTCTCCACCAGGTCCTTGAGAAGCCGACGGTTGTTGCCGATGAGATTGAGGGCGAAGGCCTCGGTCTGAAAGGGGGTGAGCTCCTCCACCGGAGGCTCCACCGTCACCGGCACCAGCTGGCCGGCCGACTCCACCTGCAGGGTCTTGCCAACGGTGATGTTGAGGTCGGAGACGTTGCTGTGCGACTCGAGCATGGTGGCGATCCAGTAGTCAATTTCCGTCTTTTTCATGACGCTCCCCGAAATCTTGTGCCCTCGCCCTGGCTGTCATAGTATAGTGCCGCTGTTGCCGAGAGGCGGCGACGCCCTGCGGCGCCCCATCCGCTGCGAGTTCGGCCGTGCGCGGATCCGATCCTGCGATTGTGCTGAACTCTAACAGCTGTTGCAAGCTTTTTTTCCACACAGTTTTCATTCCTTACTCTTCAACTGTCAGCTCATTCGGAGTTTTTCATGGCTATACCCCTGCGCAGCGCCACCACCACCCAAGGCCGCCGGATGGCCGGGGCCCGCAGTCTCTGGCGGGCCAACGGCATGAAAGAGGAGCAGATCGGCCAGCCGGTCATCGCCATCGTCAATTCTTTCACCCAGTTCGTCCCCGGCCACGTCCACCTCCACCACATCGGCCAGGAACTCAAGGGAATCATCGAGGGTCTCGGCTGCTTCGCCGCCGAGTTCAACACCATCGCCATCGACGACGGCATCGCCATGGGCCACTCCGGCATGCTCTACTCCCTGCCCTCGCGCGAACTCATCGCCGACAGCGTCGAGTACATGTGCAACGCCCACACCGTCGATGCCATGATCTGCATCAGCAACTGCGACAAGATCACCCCGGGCATGCTCATGGCCGCCATGCGCCTCAACATCCCGGCGATCTTCGTCTCCGGCGGGCCGATGGAAGCGGGCCGCGACGGCGACAAACGCTACGACCTCATCGACGCCATGGTCATGGCCGCCGACCCGGCAGTCGCCGACGACGACATCGCCCGGGTGGAGCGCTGCGCCTGCCCGACCTGCGGCTCCTGCTCGGGGATGTTCACCGCCAACTCGATGAACTGCCTCAACGAGGCCCTCGGCCTGGCCCTGCCTGGAAACGGCACCGTCGTCGCCACCCACGCCCGGCGCAAGGAGATGTTCGCCGAGGCGGCGAGGCGCATCGTCGAGCTCGCCCGCCGCTGGTACGAAGAGGAGGACAGCGCGGTGCTGCCACGCTCCATCGCCTGCCGCAGCGCCTTTGCCAACGCCATGACCCTCGACATCGCCATGGGCGGGTCGACCAACACCGTGCTCCATCTGCTGGCCATCGCCCGCGAGGCCGGGGTCGATTTCACCATGGCCGACATCGACCTCCTCTCGCGGCGGGTTCCCAATCTCTGCAAGGTGTCGCCTTCCTCAAGCTACCATGTCGAGGACGTCAACCGCGCCGGCGGCATCATCGCCATCCTCGGCGAGCTTGACCGCGCCGGCCTCCTCGACACCTCGGTGCCGCGGGTCGACGGCCCCAGTTTGCGGAGCGTCCTCGACCTCTGGGACATCGCCCGCCCCGGCCACGGGGAGGAAGCCGACCGGCTCTACCGCAGTGCCCCCGGCGGGCAGAACAACCTCGTCCTCGGCTCGCAGAACAGCCTCTACAAAGAGCTCGACCTCGACCGCAGCCAGGGCTGCATCCGCGACATGGCCCACTGCTACAATCAGGAAGGCGGCCTGGCGGTGCTCTTCGGCAATCTCGCCGTCGACGGCTGCATCGTCAAGACCGCCGGAGTCGACCCGTCGATCTTCCGCTTCAAGGGCCCGGCCAGGGTGTTCACCTCCCAGGAGGCGGCCTGCGAGGCCATCCTCGCCGGGACCATCCGCGCCGGCGAGGTCATCGTCATCACCCACGAGGGGCCGCGCGGCGGCCCGGGAATGCAGGAGATGCTCTACCCCACCTCCTACCTCAAGTCGATGGGCCTGGGCAAGGCCTGCGCCCTGATCACCGACGGCCGCTTCTCCGGGGGCACATCCGGGCTGTCCATCGGCCATGTCTCGCCGGAGGCGGCCGCCGGCGGCCTCATCGCCCTGGTGGCCGATGGCGACCTCATCGACATCGACATTCCCGGACGGTCGATCAAGCTTCTCGTCGACGAAAGCGAACTGCAGCAGCGACGGCTGAAGGAAGAGGCCATGGGCGCCCTCGCCTTCCGCGCCAGAGGCCGCCAGCGCCAGATAAGCCCTGCTCTCAAGGCCTACGCCCTCTTGGCCGCCTCGGCCGACAAGGGCGCGGTGCGGATCCTCCCCGAGTAGACATCGAAGAGACCTGTTGCCTGGCGAAATTTGCCTTGAATTCGCCAGGCAATCTTTTATGCTTACCTGAGGACGTCTCCTCCCATCCGCTGCCCCGACCCGATCTACCGGCCGGCCCACCCCGCCGGGGGCAGGCTCGCGCCGACTCCCGCAACTCGACAGGAGGTCGCTTTTGAAGCCGACAGACATCAACGATCCCGAGTATTTCCATAAAGTCATCGACTGTCAGTACGCCTGCCCGGCCCACACCCCGGTGCCGGAATACATCCGCCTCATCAGCGCCGGGAAATATGACGAGGCCTTCCGCATCAACTGGATCTCCAACGTCTTCCCCGGCATCCTTGGACGCATCTGCGACCGCCCCTGCGAGCCGGCCTGCCGGCGCGGGCGGGTCGAGGAAAACCCGGTGGCCATCTGCCGCCTCAAGCGGGTCGCCGCCGACTACAAGAACCCCGAGGTTGATTTCCGCCCGCCGGTGCCTGCCGAGAAAAACGGCAAGAGGGTGGCCCTCATCGGCGGCGGCCCGGCCTCGCTGACCGTGGCCCGCGACCTCCTTCCCCTCGGCTACAGTGTCGACCTCTTCGACAACCAGGCCAAGGCCGGCGGCTTCGTGCGCACCCAGGTGCCCTCCTTCCGCCTCCCGGAAAAGGTCCTCGACGAGGAGGTCGAACGCATCATCAGCATGGGCGTCAACGCCCATTTCAACCATCGCGTCGAGAGCCTCAAGGCGGTCGTCGAGCAGGGCTACGATGCCATCTTCGTCGGCACCGGGGCGCCGCGCGGCCGCGATCTCCCCCTGCCCGGACGAAGCGAGGGCGGGGCCTCCATCTATATTGGTATCGAGTGGCTGGCCGGCGTCCTCTATCGCCATATCACGCGCAGCGGGCC
Source organism: Desulforhopalus sp. (assembly GCA_024710585.1). Taxonomy (GTDB): domain Bacteria; phylum Desulfobacterota; class Desulfobulbia; order Desulfobulbales; family Desulfocapsaceae; genus Desulforhopalus_A. Next base: position 14,204 of record JANJUM010000150.1, on the reverse strand, counting down.
GCGGGTGCTGGTCCTCGGCGGCGGCAACACCGCCATGGACTGCTGCCGCACCGCCAAGCGCCTTGGCGCCGAGGAGGTGACGGTGGTGGTGCGCAGCCCGAAGAGCCGCATGAAGGCCTCCCCCTGGGAGATCGAAGACGCCCAGGAAGAGGGCATCCCCATCGTCGACAACCACAACCCGCTGCAGTTCGTCATCGAAAACGGCAAGCTGGTCGGCATGACCTTCGAAAAGATGACCCTGCGTCAGGAGGAGGGCGGCAAAGAACGTCTCGTGCCCCTCGGCGAGCCACCGGTCTTCCTGCCCTGTGACGAGGTGCTGCTCGCCGTCGGCCAGAGCAACGCCTTCCCCTTCATCGAAAAGGAGCTCGGCATCCGCATGACCGGCCGCGGCCTGCCGGAGCTCGACGCCAACACCCTGCAATCGTCCCTGCCGCAGGTCTTTTTCGGCGGAGACGCCGCCTTCGGCCCGAAAAACGTCATCACCGCCGTGGCCCATGGGCATCAGGCCGCCATCTCCATCGACCTCTTCTGCCGCGGTCTCGACCTGCACCAGCGCCCCGCGCCGCACACCAACCTCGTCAGCCAGAAGATGGGCATGCAGGAGTGGATCTACGACAGCCGCGTATCCGTCGACCGGCGCTACAAAGTTCCCACCGTCGACCGCACCAAGTCCCTGCGCGACCGTCTCCTCGAGGTGGAACTGGGCTTCAGCAAGCAGACCGGCCACCAGGAGGCGGGGCGCTGCCTCAACTGCGACGTGCAGACGGTGTTCGAGTTTTCGACCTGCATCGAGTGCGACTCCTGCGTCGATATCTGCCCGGAGTCGTGCATCAACTTCGTGGCTAACGGCGACGAAGAGGAACTGCGCCAGCGCCTGCTGGTGCCGGCGGACGACCCCGACCAGGCCCTCTACGTCTCGCCGCCCCTGCCCACCGGCCGCGTCATGGTCAAAGACGAGAACGTCTGCCTGCACTGCGGCCTCTGCGCCGAACGCTGCCCCACCGCATCCTGGGAAATGATGAAATTCACCTACCTCTCGCCGCAGGCAGACAAATGAACAACATCGCCCGTACCAACGACTTCGTCGTCCGTTTCGCCAACGTCAACGGCTCCGGCTCGGCCAGCGCCAACAACCTCTTCGCCAAGGCCATCTTCCGCATGGGGGTGCCGGTCAGCCCGAAGAACATCTTCCCCTCGAACATCCAGGGGTTGCCGACCTGGTACGAGGTGCGCGTCAGCGACCGCGGCTACCTCGCCCGTCGCGGCGGCTACGACCTGGCGGTGGCGGTCAACGGCCAGACGCTCCTGCGCGACTACCTCGACCTGCCCCCCGGCGGCTACTTCCTCTACGACTCGACCCGGGAACTGAGCGCCGACTTCGACCGCAAGGACGTGACGCTCCTGCCGGTGCCGCTCACCGAATTGTGCAACACCGCCTTCGAGCACCCCAAGCTGCGCCAGCTGCTCAAGAACATCATCTACGTCGGCGCCCTGGCCTCTCTCCTCGACATGGAATTCACCGTGCTCACCGAGGCGGTGGAGCGCCAGTACGCCAAGAACGCCAAGCTGGCCGGCCCCAACATCAAGGCCCTCGAACTCGGCCACGACTACGCCGCCACCCATCTCGCCGGCCGCTGCCAGCTCAAGGTGCAGCGAATCGACGGCGTCGGCGAGCGCATTCTCGTCGACGGCAACACCGCCTTCGGCCTCGGCGCCCTTTACGGCGGGGCGACGGTGGTCGGCTGGTACCCGATCACCCCCTCGACCTCGGTGATCGAAGCCTTCGAAAAATATTGCCGCAAGTTTCGCGTCGAGGAGGACGGCGGCCGACGCAAGGTCGCCATCCTCCAGGCCGAAGACGAGATGGCGGCGCTGGGCATCGTCATCGGCGCCTCGTGGAACGGCGCCCGCGCCTTTACCGCCACCTCCGGGCCGGGCATCTCGCTGATGAACGAACTGCTCGGCCTCGGCTATTTCGCCGAACTCCCGGCGGTGGTTCTCAATGTGCAGCGCGCCGGCCCCAGCACCGGCATGCCGACGAGGACCCAGCAGGCCGACATCCTCGCCTCGGCCTACGCCTCCCACGGCGACACCAAGCACCCCCTGCTCTTCCCCAGCGACCCCCTTGAGTGCTTCGAGATGGCCGCCGACGCCCTCGACCTCGCCGAGCGCCTGCAGACCCCGGTGCTGGTGCTGAGCGACCTCGACCTGGGCATGAACGACAACCTCAGCCCGCCCTTCACCTGGGACGACAGCCGCCGCTACGACCGAGGCAAGGTGCTGAGCCACGACGATCTCGAACGGCGCCAGGAAAAATGGGGCCGCTATCTCGACGTCGACGGCGACGGCATCTGCTACCGCACCTACCCCGGCACCCACCCGGACAAAGGTTCCTACTTCACCCGCGGCACCTCGCATAACGAGTACTCCGGCTATACCGAGGACAACGTCATCTACCAGACGGGCATGGAACGGCTGACCAAGAAATGGCAGACGGCCAAGACCCTGGTGCCGGGCCCGGTGCTCGCCATGCGCGACGACGCAAGCCCCCTCGGGGCGATCTTCGTCGGTACCAGCACCGCCGCCGCCTGCGAGGCCCTCGACCTGCTTGCCGAGAAAGGCATCGTCATCAACGCCATGCGCCTGCGCGCCTTTCCCTTTGCCGACGAGGTCTACCGCTTCATCAACGCGCACCGGCAGGTCTTCGTCATCGAGCAGAACCGCGACGCCCAGCTGCGCACCCTGCTCGTCAACGAGGGCGACGTCGATCCGGCGAAACTGCCCTCGGTCCTCCACTTCGACGGCCTGCCGATCACCGCGACCACCATCTGCACGCAGATCGAGGCCCATCTCACCAGCAACCGCCAGCTCCCCACCCAGGATGGAGGCAGACGATGAGCAGCGAACGTCCGGTCTTTCGTCATCCCCAGGCAACAAAGAACAGCGCCGGCTACAGCCGCAAGGACTACGAGGGGGCCATCTCCACCCTCTGCGCCGGCTGCGGCCACGACTCGACCACCAACGCCATCATTCAGGCCTGCTTCGAGCTGGCCATCGAACCCCACCGCGTTGCCAAGATGTCCGGCATCGGCTGCTCCTCCAAGACCCCGGCCTACTTTCTCGGCCGCTCGCACGGCTTCAACGCGGTGCATGGACGCATGCCGGCCATCGCCGCCGGGGCCAACATGGCCAACCGCGAACTGCTCTATATCGGCATTTCCGGTGACGGAGACACCGCCTCCATCGGCATGGGCCAGTTCGCCCACGCCCTGCGGCGCAATCTCAATCTCAACTACATCTGCATGAACAACGGCTGCTACGGGCTCACCAAGGGGCAGGATTCGGCGACCGCCGACCGTGGCTCGGCGGGCAAGAAGGGCGAACCCAACCCCTACAGTGCCATCGATCTCTGCAAGCTGGCCATCGAACTCGGCGCCAGTTACGTGGCCCGCGGTTTCTCCGGCGACAAGCAGCAGCTGGTGCCGTTGATCAAGGGGGCCTTCGCCCACAACGGCCTGGCCTTCATCGATGTCATCTCGCCCTGCGTCACCTTCAACAACACCTCCACCTCGACCAAGAGCTACGAGTACGTGCGCGAGCACATCGAGGCTACCAACACCTTCGACTTCATCCCCCTGCAGCAGGAAATCCTCGCCCACTACCCCGAGGGCACCAGCCAGGAGGTGGTGATGCACGACGGCAGCATCATCTCGCTACACAAGTCCGAGGCGGGCAAGGAGGTCACCAGCAGGCGGCACGCCCTCGACGGCCTCGAGGAGGAGAAGGCCAAAGGGCGGCTGCTCACCGGCCTGCTCTATGTCGACCCGCACAGCGTCGACACCCATGAGATCATCAACTCCACCCTGCGCCCGCTCAACACCCTGGTCGAGGCCGACCTCTGCCCCGGCGGCGCCGCTCTCGCCAAGCTCATGGACGGCTGGCGGTAAACGGTCCGAAAACAGGGAAATCGACGCGGCGGCGCGCCTCAGGCGAGGAAACGGGGGGTGCGTCCGCCGGTGAGGATCTCGACGCCGTCGCCGACCACCAGCAGGGTATGCTCGAACTGGGCGCTGAGGCCACAGTCGGCGGTGACTGCCGTCCAGTGGTCCGGCCAGATGACGCAGGCGGCGGTGCCTTCGTTGAGCATCGGCTCGATGGTCAGGGTCATGCCCTCCACCAGGACGACGTCGTTATCAGGCTCGTGGAAGTGGGCCACATAGGGGGCCATGTGAAAGTGCTCGCCGATGCCGTGCCCGCAGAACTCGCGCACGACGCTGTAGCCGTGCGATCGCGCATGTGCCTCGACGGCCAGGCCGACGAGATTGAGCCTGCGCCCCGGACCGGCCGCCTCGATGCCACGCAGCAGGCACTCCCAGGCCACCCGCACCAGGCGCTGCGCCCGATCGTCCACCTTGCCGACGAAGACCGTCTCCGAGCAGTCGCCGTGCATGCCGTCGACATAGACGGTGACGTCGCAGTTGACGATGTCGCCCTCCTCGAGAGGGCGGCTGTCGGGGATGCCATGCACCACCACCTCGTTGACCGAGGTGCAGATCGACTTGGGGAAGCCCATGTAGTTGAGGGGGCTGGGGTAGGCGCCGCGGCTGACGATCAGCCGGTGGGCGAGGCGGTCGAGGTGGTCGGTGGTCACCCCCGGCCGCACCTCGTCGAGGACCCGATCGAGCACCTCCCGCGCCAGGCAGCCGGCGTGGCGCATGCGCTGCCGCTGCTCCTCGGTTTCCTTGCGGCAGGAGAGCCGACAGGGTGACGGAAGGCCGCCGGCGGCGTACTCCGGTTTGGGGATATGGGCGGGAACCTCTGCCATGGGGCTGATCGTTCCCGGCTTGACTGTCGGTTGTTTCATGATCATCAATGGTCTCAACGGAATTTCGCGGACTCCCAGCCTACCCCCAGCGCCACCGAAAAGGCAAGGATTTTCGGGCGTCTCAACGACTCGGCCGGGGGAGCGCGGCGTGGTGCCTGCGTTCGTTGGCAGCAGGCCCTTTCCCAAAAGGGCGGGGCCTTGTCAGGGCGGCGTTGAGGACCGCTTTGCAACGAGTCGGCACCCTCCTCCACCGTCACCGACAGCGGTGAACTTACAGCAAAGACGACAGCCATGGCCCTGATCAAACGCAGCGAATTGCCGGCAGCCCTCGAGCAGGGTGGGACCGTGCTGCGCGCCCCCGTCTATCTCTTCTTCGGCGAACGATACCTCTGCCGCGAAGCGGCCGACCTGGTGCAGGGGAAACTGCTCGCGGCACGACCGGGGACCCTGCAGTCCATCGACGGCGACAGCGAAGACCCGGCACGCACCCTGGCCCGCCTGATGAGCTATAGCCTGCTGCCGGGCACGCAGCTCCTCCGGGTCACCGACAGCCGCCTCTTCCACAGCAAGCAGGTGGCCGAGGAGATCTGGAACAAGGCTGTGGCCGCCAATGCCGGCAACAACCCCGCCCAGGCTGGCAGCCGGCTGTGGAGCATGGTGCAGGCGGCCGGAGCGTCAGTCGAGGGCGAGCGCCCGCTGTCCGACATCCCGGCGGCGGAGTGGAAGGCGCTGTTCGCCTTCGACAAACCGACGGAGAGCCTGGATTGGGCCGACGCCCTCCTCCAGGGAGGCGCCCCGGCCGGCAAGGCCGCCGGTCCGACAGCCGACCGCTATATCGACGCCCTGGAAAAGGGCATCCCCGAGCGCAACGTGCTCCTGCTCACCTGCGAGACCCTCGACAAGCGCCACCGACTCTTCACCTACCTCAAAAAAAAGGCGGTGGTGGTCGACTGCATGGTCGCCAGCGGAGGCGGCAGCGCCGCTCAGAACGAGCAGAAGGAGATTCTCCGCGAGGTCATGCACAAGACCCTGCAGCGCTATGGCAAGCGCATCGACGGCCGGGCGGCGGAGCTCTTCTTCGAGCGGGTCGGCTTTCACCCCACGGGGGTGGCGGTTGAAACCGAGAAGCTCGTCCACTCTATCGGCGATGGACAGAGCATCGGGATCGAGGCGGTAGAGGAGATGGTCGCCCGCACCCGCGAGGACGCCCTCTACGAGCTCACCGACGCCCTCAGCAAGCGCCAGGCCGAGCGCCTCCTCTCCGTCCTCGCCCACCTCCTCGAACAGGGCATTCACGAGTTGGCCATCCTCGCCAGCCTGCGCAACTTTTTGCGCAAGCAACTGGTCTTCCGCTCCCTGCAGCAGCGGCCCCAGCCCCCCTGGCGCAATGGCATGACCGCCAACGAGTTCCAGAATTCCTACCTGCCGGCGCTCAAGGCCGAGGAGGAATGGGGCGAGTACCTGCAAGGGCACCCCTACGCCCTGTACATGAGCTTTGTTAAGGCAGCCGAGTATTCCCTCTCCGGGCTGAAGCGGTGGATGGCCATGCTGCTCGAGGCCGAGTACCGCCTCAAGGGGTCGCCTCTGCCCCCGCGGCTGGTCCTCGAGGAACTCCTCCTCGCCATGAGCAGGGGAACGCCGAGGCTTGCCTCTCGGAAAAACGCTGTGCTATAATTTCTGCAAAGGCTCTTCACGGAGCCTGCAAACGGCGGCCGCCTTAGGCCCGCCCGATTCATCTCAACGACACTTCGACACCTGTACGACCATGGCCGAGAATACCCCGCAACGTGAAGGACTGGTAATCACCAAAGATGAAAAAGAGGTGCGCGAGCCCCGTCTTTTCAAGGTTCTCCTGCATAACGACGACTACACCACCATGGAATTCGTCATCTCCATCCTCGAAACGGTATTTCAGAAGTCCACCCCTGACGCCACCAAAATAATGCTTAATGTCCACCACGAGGGAGTCGGAGTGGCCGGCATTTACACCCGGGAAATCTGTGAAACGAAGATTTCCTTAGTACATCAACTGGCCAGGAAAAACGAGTTCCCGCTACGCTGCTCGATGGAGGCGGCATAGGAAACAGGATGATCAACCGCATTGGACGACTATGCTGAGCAAGACACTGGAAAAAGCGCTGATACTGGCGATACGAGAGGCGAAGAACCACAAGCATGAGTATGTGACCGTCGAACACATGCTCTACGGTCTGCTGCACGACGAGCTGACCAGCTATATTATCAACCAATGCGGCGGTTCGACGCAGATTCTCAAGGAACGTCTCGAGAAGTTCTTCCTCCGCGACATTCCTACCCTGTCCGCCGGATCGACCATGGAACCCGCCCAGACCATCGCCTTCAACCGCGTTCTGCAGCGGGCCGTGGCCCATGTGCAGAGCTGCGGCAAGAGCCAGGTCGATAGCGGCGACGTGCTGGTGTCGATCCTCGCCGAAGAGGAGTCCCACGCCGTCTATTTCCTCTCCTCGGTCGGCATCGGCAAGATGGAGGTGATGAACTTCATCTCCCACGAGCTGCCCGCCGAGGGCCTGCAGAAGGAGCCCTTCCCCGCACCCCCGGGGGACCCGTCGACCAGGCCGGGCAAGGACAGCAAGGCCCTGGAAGAGTTCACCATCAACCTCGCCGAGCAGGCCGCCGCCGGCAAGATCGACCCGCTCATCGGCCGCGACGAGGAGCTCAACCGCATCATGCAGGTGCTCTGTCGCCGCAAGAAGAACAACCCGCTGCTGGTCGGCGAGCCCGGCGTTGGCAAGACCGCCATGGCCGAGGGCCTGGCCTTGCGCATCCACCAGGACAAGGAGGCGCGCGCCAATGGCGAGGCGCCCCGGGTGCCCGACCTCCTCCAGGGGGTGGAGATCCACCTTCTCGACATGGGCAGCCTGGTGGCCGGCACCAAGTATCGCGGCGACTTTGAAAAAAGGCTGAAGAGCGTCGTCGCCGCCATCGAGGAGAAGGAAAACGCCATCCTCTTCATCGACGAGATGCACACCATCGTCGGCGCCGGCGCCACCAGCGGCGGCTCCATGGACGCCTCGAACCTGCTCAAGCCGGCCTTGCAGGCGGGCATCTTGCGCTGCATCGGCTCGACCACCTACGAGGAGTACAAGAACCAGATCGAAAAGGACCGCGCCCTGTCACGGCGCTTCCAGAAAATCGACATCACCGAGCCGACGGTGGAGGATACCCACCAGATTCTCAAGGGGCTGCAGCGCAAGTACGAAGAGCACCACAACGTGCGCTACTCGCAGAAATCCCTGCAGGCCATGGCCGAGCTGTCGCACCGCTTTATCAACGAGCGCTTTCTCCCCGACAAGGCGATTGACGTCATGGACGAGGTCGGCTCGCTCTTTCGCCTCGAGGGGCGGCAGGGCTCGGTGGTCAAAGTGCCCGATATCGAGAAAGTGGTGTCGCGCATTGCGCGGATTCCCGCCAAGTCGCAGTCGAGTTCCGAGCTGGGCGAGCTGCGCGAGCTGGCGGGGCGGCTCAAGGGCGTGGTCTTCGGCCAGGACGAGGCCATCGAGGCGGTCAGCGCGGCGGTAAAACGCTCCCGCGCCGGCCTGGGCAATCCCGACTCGCCCACCGGCAGCTTCCTCTTCGCCGGGCCCACCGGGGTGGGCAAGACCGAGGTGGCCAGACAGCTGGCGACCATCCTCAACGTCCACTTCGAACGGTTCGACATGAGCGAGTACATGGAGAAGCACGCTGTGGCCCGCCTCATCGGTTCGCCGCCCGGCTATGTGGGCTTCGACCAGGGAGGCCTGCTTACCGAGGCCATCCGCAAGCACCCCTACTCGGTGCTGCTCTTCGACGAGATCGAAAAGGCCCACCCCGACATCTTCTCCATCCTCCTTCAGGTGATGGACCACTCCACCCTCACCGACAACTCGGGGCGCAAGGCCGATTTCCGTAATGTCATCATCATCATGACCACCAACGCCGGGGCGCGGGAGCTGGCCAGCCGCACCATCGGCTTTGTCGGCAGCAAAAAGGGCAAGGACCAGGCGGCGATCACCAAGCTCTTCGCCCCCGAGTTCCGCAACCGCCTCGACGCCATCGTGTCCTTCAGCCCGCTGGACCATGCCGCCACCGAGCTGGTGGTCGACAAGCTGGTGCGGGAACTGGAGGTGCAACTCGCCGAGAAGAAGGTGACCATCGTCCTCAAGCCCGAGGCACGCACCTACCTGGCGAAAAAAGGCTACGACCCGGACTTCGGCGCCCGCCCGCTGCGGCGTCTGATCATGAAGGAGATCGGAGACAGCCTCACCGAGGAGATCCTCTTCGGCCGTCTGATGCGTGGCGGTGCGGTATCCATCGACGCCGGCGAGAACGGCCTGCTCTTCCACTACGATAAACCGTGAGCGCCACGGTTCATGATCAGGAGGGGGCGCCGGCGGACAAGCCAGCGCCCCCGGTTCGCGACGAGCGTGTCTTCTGCCTCAAGCGGAGCGATCTGCAGGAGGTGCTGGCCAGGCGGCAAGGGTCGGTGACAATTTCCGAGTTGCTCGCTCTGCCACAGTATTTTTTACCGCGCAGCATCGCCGAGCACGAGCCAGGCTACAAACAGCTCATCCCCTACCAGCTGTTCTGTCGCGATGACGCCTTTTTCGTCTATCAGCGCGGCGGCGGAGTCGGCGAGAGCCGCCTTGCCGGCCGCCTGTCGCTGGGCATCGGCGGCCATATCAACAGCGCCGACGCCCCGGACGGCATTCTCACCCCCCGTTCCTACCTCGCCGCCCTGCAGCGCGAACAGGAAGAGGAACTCGTTGGGCTGCCGCCCTGCGAGGCCATTTTTCTCGGGCTGATCGACGACGACCGCGACCCGGTGGGCCTGGTGCACCTTGGCGCCGTCCACCTCGCCACCCTGCCGCCACAAGCCGCCCCCGATATTCGCCAGGCCGGCGAAGACCTGCGCCACCTCGGCTGGTGGACGGCAGCCGAGATAGACGAGCAGCGCCAGCGCTTCGAAAGCTGGTCGCTGCTCGCCCTCGACCTGACGCAACGACATCACCTGTCCCCTTGAGAGAAGATCGATGAACGAGTCCCTTTCCGCCAGCGCCGAGCGCGTCCAGCTCTACCTTCGTCAAAACGGCTTCGAGGTCACCGTCCGCGAACTGCCGGGCTCGACGCGCACCGCCGCCGAAGCCGCCGCCACTATCGGCTGCACCGTCGGGCAGATCGCCAAATCTCTGGTCTTCCAGGACAAGAAGAGCGGCGAGGCCATTCTCGTCGTGGCCTCCGGCAGCAATCTCGTCGACCTCCAGCGCATCTTCGCCGCCACCGGCCTGGAACTCAAGCGCGCCGATGGCAAATTCATCAAGGAAACGGTAGGCTTCGCCATCGGCGGCATCCCCCCGGTCGGCCATGCCGTACCGCTGCGCACCCTGCTCGACCCCGACCTCCTGCAGTACCCGGTCATCTGGGCCGCCGCCGGCACGCCCCATGCGGTCTTCCCCCTGGAACCGCAGGCGCTGGAACGGCTCACCGCCGGAAAATGGCTGCCACTCGCCCAGGACAACCCGCCTGCCTGAGCGCCCCACGCGCCCTTCCTCTCCCTTGTGTGCCTTGCCCCTTGTGATACACCCGGCATATTGAGGGAAGAGTGGCGGTTGCCCAAGAACACCACCGGCAGCGGTGGCCAAGGGGCAGACCGTGCCTCAAGCCGCTGCAGAATTCTTCTCGGCAGAGAACGCACAGCTGAAAGCCGGGCAACGACCTCGCAGAAATCTGCAGCACCGCCGGGTTGTCATCACAGAAAAGGGAGAAGAGGTGGGCCCTGAGCCTGCGCAGAGGCGCAAAGCGCTCGCCGGAGTCGACGCCGCCTTAGGCCAGAAAGGCCAAGCGCCACAGCGGGGGAAAAAGAAACCCAGCATTGCGAAACGTCCCACCCATGCCAGACTCCGCTCAGCGGAGGATGAAACCGAGCACTTTGAGGTCGCGGGCCCAGCTTGCCCAGGGGCCGCTGGCAAAGGTCGCGGTCATCCCTCTCGGGTCGAAGACTACCGTGCTGTCCTGGTCGAGACGGCACTGGCGATCGTAGTTGGTGTGGCTGATGCGCAGTCGCCAGGTGCCGTCGCCGTTCCTGCCGACCTCCTCCACAAAGACCGGGTGACCGGTATACATCTTGCGGCGGGCATTGGCATCGAGAACCATGATCGCCCCGCTGGCTGGCAGGCTTGCGGTATTGCCCATCTTGCGGGCGCAGGAGAACCACTGGGCCGGGCTGGTGTCGCCAAGGCGACAGGAGTCGATACCGGAACGACAGCGGGCATAGATGAGACTCTGCGGCTGGCAGCGGCCTCGCTCGAGCGACGCTTTCTTGCCCTGCGCGGGCGGCTGCTTCGCCGCCGGTTTCCACAGAAAGCATACGGCGTGATCCCTCTTCCTGGCCCCATCCGCTGACCTCGGGCCAAGTTCCTCTTCTGGTGGCGCCTGCGCCGCCTCGTACGCCGCATCGTCGCCGTCCGCCGGCAGTTCCTCAAGACACTGGGCACTCTCCGAGTTGGCGGCGGCCTCTTCGATGACGGGCGGATACACCGGGGCGGCGCAGCCACTGAGGCCGATAAAGGATGCGAACAGGCCCAGGGCCAGCAGCGTCCATGCCACCGGCCACGGTCGTTCGCCGTGCTGGAAATGGCGCCGCAGGGCGCCGAAGATTCTCTCCGACATCGGCGCCATGTAACCAGGAACCGGCCGGACTGACAAGGAAAAAATTGGCCGGCCGCCACAACAGTGGGGCCGGACCAGGGGGACCGCGCCTTACCGGGACGCAGAGGGGCTTAGAAACGGAAGCCGGCGTTGCAGGTGATCGAGTACCCGCTGAGATCGCCGCTGTACTCCACCGGAATCGAGGCCACGGTGTCGCGGATCTCGACGTCGTCGGTCCAGCGGTAGCGGCCTTCGAGGCCGAGGAAGAAGCGCTCGGTAATATCGAAGGTGGCCCCGGCGGTGAGATGGGCGCCGAACACGGCGTCAGAGTCGTCGCTGTCGAAATCGCCAAGGCGGGAAGACTCCACCTCGCTGCTCAGGCTGACTGCGTAAAGACCAATACCGCCACCGGCAAAGAGGGCGACGGGACCGGCCTGAAACTCGCCCTTGAGGGTGACCACGCCACCCAGTCCCGCCAGGGTGTTGTCCTGGGTATAGTAGCCAGCCTGATTGTTGCTGCCGCGAACGGTGTTGTCGGAAGCGAGAAGGTCGAAACCGGCCTCGAGAACGACATTCTCGGCGAGATATCGTCCGTAGACGACCCCGAGGGCTCCGCCGGTGTCGTAGCCGGCGTCGTCGAGGTCGCCGCCGGGTTCGAACATGCCGAGCTTGGCCTGGGTGTAGTTGAGCCGGTTGGCGCGCTCCTCGGCCATGGCCGTGCCGGCGACGCCAAGGAGTGCGGCGTTGGCCGCCGCGAAGAGAACGAGGATTTTTTTGGTCTTGCTGTTCATGGGGTGCCTCTTTCTGGTTGAAAATGTGATTGTCGCTCCAGTTGCCCGCCATCCCTTCATCGGCCTTGATTTGGCAGGGGAAGGACAGCGGCGGTGGAGCGGTTTATGGTCGAAGTGTCCCCTTTTTACCAGAGAGGCCGCCTCCTCTCTGTAGGGAATGTGTTATCAATTGTATCAATTTGTTTTCCTTGAATCGGTCTCTCCGCCTACAATTTGTTACACTTGGCGACAAAAAAACAACGGTCGTCCCGCCACCAGCCGTGCTACAGTTGAGCTTGTCAAGACAAACACTAAAGTAGGGTGGCGCGCCAGGACTCTCCTGCAGCCGATGAGGCCCTGTATGCCAGGGTGGCCTTGTCAAACAAAGCCCCTGCCGCTCCTGAAGAGCGCCCACCGCGGCATCTTCACCCCTCCTGCGGTCCTCAAACACAAGGAGCCCTCTGCCATGTCGCAACACCCTCGCATCCTGCTCATCGAAGATGATGTGCGCCTGGCGACGCTGATCAAGGACTATCTCTCGAGCCAAGGCTTCACCGTCTCCGTCGATGGCCGCGGCGACAGCGGCGCGAGACGCATCGTCGCCGAGGCTCCCGACCTGGTCATCCTCGATCTGATGCTCCCCGGGCTGGACGGGTTGAGCGTCTGTCGCACCGTCCGCCACAACTACCAGGGTCCGGTGCTGATGCTCACCGCCCGCGAGGACGACACCGACCAGGTGGTCGGCCTGGAACTGGGGGCGGACGACTATGTCAAAAAGCCGGTGGAGCCGCGAGTGCTGCTCGCCCGCATCCGCGCCCTGCTGCGCCGTTTCTCGCCCTCGCCGGAGGCAAACGGCAAACCTGCGGCAGCCATGACGGAAGAACTCGTCTTCGGCGCCCTGCGCCTCAACCAGGCCTCGCAGACGGTGACTCTCGACAACGCCGCGGTGGACCTCACCAGCAACGAGTTCAACCTGCTGTGGATCCTCGCCAGCAACAGCGGCAGGGTTCTCGACCGCGACCTGCTCTTCAGAAAATCCCGTGGCATCGCCTACGACGGCCTCGACCGCTCGGTGGACATCGCCATCTCCAGGTTGCGCAAAAAGCTCGGCGACAGCGCCACCAAGCCATGGCGCATCAAGACGGTCTGGGGCACGGGCTACCTCTTCGTCCGGGACGCCTGGGAAAACACCCCGACCACGGGGGCTGCGCGATGATGCTCAGGCTGTTCGTCGCCTCCTATCTCTTTCTCGTCGCCACCCTGCTCTTCGTGCAATTCGCCCTCGGCCCGGTGATCGAGAAGGTGGCCAAGAGCTACCTGCACGAGGCGATCACCGAATACAACCGCCAGCTGGCCCGTGGCGCCTTTCATACCCTGGAACTCGACCTTCTGCGCCTGCCCGAGGAACGCTGGCGGGAACGCATCGTGCAGCTTGCCCCCCATTTCGGCTACCGCATCGACCTCTCGCCGCTCTCGCTGGAGACGTTTACCACAGAGCAGGTCGAGCAGCTGCGCGGGGGGCACATCGTCGTCGTCGATGACGGCGAGCTGCTCTATCACCGCGTCGGCGAAAGCGACCAGGTCCTGCGCAAAGGCCCCTTCTCGCCCTTGCAGCCTAAGACCGGCGCCTTCAATGTGATCATCTGGCTGGCGGTTATCGCGGTCATCGGCATCCTCACCTTTATCTGCATCATCCCCTACTGGCGCCAGCTGCGCAGGCTAAGCGCCGCCGCCCTGGCTTTCGGCGACGGCCACCTCGACACCCGCGTCGTCATCTCGAAATTCTCCAACCTCGCCCCCCTGGCCAATGCCTTCAATACCATGGCGGCGCGCATCCAGCAGCTCATCGACTCCCACAAGGAGCTGACCAACGCCGTCTCCCACGAGCTGCGCACCCCGCTGGCCCGGCTGCGCTTCGGCCTGGAGATGCTCGGCAGCGCCGCCGA
>JANJUM010000140.1 GCA_024710585.1 Desulforhopalus sp. | reverse complement strand
CCGGCCTCGCCCTGGGCGCTGGCCGCCTTCTCCATGGCCATGGCCGTCTTCAATTTGAGCAGCCGGTCGAGATCGCCAATGGCCGCCAGGCGGCTGCGATCGTCGATGGCGCTCTGCACCTCCTCCGGGGGGGTGATCGAGGTGATGTAGAGATGGCTGAGCAGCAGGCCGAAAGCCGCAAAATCCTCCACCAGGCGCAGCCGCAGTTCTTCCGACAGCTCCTCGAAACGGCCGGGGAGATCGAAAATCGAGTCGAGGGTGCGGCCGAGATAGTCGTTGAAGCGGGAGACGATGACCTTCTTGAGATACCCGGCGATTCCCTCGGTATCGAGCTTGCCCATGGTCCCCACCAGGGTGTTGACGAAGAGCACCGGCTGCACCACCTGGATGGTGTAGATGCCGTTGGCACGGACGCGCACCAGGCCCAGTTCCTTGTCGCGGAAGGCCACCGGGTTGGCGGTCCCCCACTTGAGGTCGGGGAAGAACTTGAGGTTGACCATGTAGACCTCGGCGCGCAGCGGACTGTCGAGGCGCCAGGGGATGGAGAGAATCTTGGTCAAAAGAGGCAGGTTGGCGGTCTTCAAAGTGTGCCGCCCCGGGCCGAAACAGTCGCAGGCCTTGCCCTTGTAGAAGAGCACCGCCGCCTGGCTGTCGCGAACCGTCAGCTGCGCCCCGAACTTGATCTCGCCCGAGCCCTCTTCGGGAAGGCGATGCACCAGTTCCTGGCCGCTTTCGTCAAACCACTCGATATTTTCGAGAAAGATTCCCCCGTCGAAACGATTCATGCCTTCTCCTCGTGTCCAAAGCTTGCGCCATGCATGAAAACATTTATAGTAGTCCGCAGCAATAATAGCACACGCCACGGCAAAGCAGGAGAAAATCGCGTATGGATTTCAAAGATCTTTGGGATATCGAGAGCGCCATGAAGGTGCTCACTCACCCGACTGTGGACAGCCAGCTCTGGGCCGAGGCGGTCAAGTGGCTCATCCTCCACGGCCCGCCCGAGGTCCGTCGCATGCTGCTGCAGGCCTCGAGCCAGGCAACCGACAGCGCCTACCCCCAGCTGCGCCCGAGCCATTACACCAACGATGGCCATCCGCTCTATGATGTCACCGATCTCGCCAAGGCCATGGGGGTCACGGTGGAAGAAGTGCTGGCCGGGCTGCAGCAGGAAAAGGACGAGTTCGAGGAATTGTTTCTCGCCAGCGAAGGGGACGGCACCACCGTTCACTAGGTGGGGCATTGCACCCGCCCAGCGAGTTTTATACGTGGCGACCCGGTGGCGCCGCCAAAGGCGCCACGGGCCAGACAGGCCAGGCTACAGTTCGTAGAGTTTCTCGTCGTGGACTGGCCGCCGGGAATCACGCAGGGTCCTCTTCTTGAGCATCTCGAAGTTGATATTGTCCTCGTTGAAAAGATCCCCCATCTCTTTTTCCACCTGCTCGGGGTCCTCCCCCGACTCCATGCGCGACAGGGCTTCCTCCATGGAATCCCCGAAGTTGATGCCGGTCTGCGAGGTGAACTTGCGCATCAGCGAAGCCATCTGCTTGGGGTCGTTCTCGTTGATATGCTCGGCCTCGCGCATCAGCGACTCGAAGGCCCGCTCCATCCTGCTCTCATCGAGACCGGCAAATTGATCATCACTTTCCTCCTTGGCCTTGCCGATGGTGGCGAAGGTGGAGATACGTTTTTCCAGTTCCTTGCGGCCGCAGCGCGGGCAATCCGGCCGTTTCTCGGTGTTGATGCGCGACGAAAAGAAATTGAAGATGACGTTACAGCTCTGGCAGTAAAACTCGTAGATCGGCATACCTTGTCCTCATCCTTCCTGTGATCGCTCCGGTGCGATATCCGCGCCGTCCCTCCGGCAGAGGATACGATCGACGATTGCATCATCGAGATCGGCGACGATTCGCGTCCTGCCGATCTCCGTGGGCAGCACGAAATGCACTCTGCCGCCCACCGTTTTTTTGTCGGCGAGAAGATAAGATTTCATACGCTGGCAATCAAGATCCGCGGGGATTTCTACCGGCAAACCATAGGCGATGAGCAGCTTGTGGATTTCATCGACAGTCTGCCGATCGAGCAGGCCGGCGAGACTTGCGGCCCGGGCTGCGGCAACCATGCCGATCGACACCGAAAAGCCGTGGTTGATGACGTACTCCGAGGCTGCCTCGACCGCATGGCCAATGGTATGCCCATAGTTGAGTATGCGGCGCAGCCCCCCTTCCCGCTCGTCGAGAGCAACCACCTCCGCCTTGATGCGACAGCAGGTGGTCACCACTTCCGTCATCACTGCGGTCTCGAGAGAGAGAACCTCTTCGCGCCGCTGCGCCAGATACGAGAAAAATCCGGCATCGCGAATGATGGCGTACTTGATGACTTCAGCCAGCCCGCCGAGAAGCTCATGACGAGGCAAGGTCGACAGCAGGGAGATGTCGATAAACACCGCCGCCGGCTGATAGAAGGTGCCGACGAGATTCTTCCCTTCGGGGATATCGACTCCGGTCTTGCCGCCAACGGAGCTGTCCACCTGGGCAAGCAGGGAGGTGGGCACCTGGACGAACGGAACGCCACGCTTGTATGTGGAGGCGAGAAACCCGGTAATATCGCCGGTCACTCCTCCCCCCAGGGCGATCAGCGCGTCATGACGGTCTATGCCTTTGGTGGCCAATTTTCCGGCAAGCGCCCCGACTGTCTGCAGATTCTTGCTCGCCTCGCCATGGGGGAAAGAAAAAAGCTCGGCTGTGAGGCCTGCCGCTGCGAGGCCAGCCATCAGCCTCTGCCCATAGAGGGCGGCGACATTGTCGTCCGCCACCACGGCATAGCGTTGCCCGAGGGGATTCTTGGCGAGAGAATCGCCAACGTTATCGAGGCATCCCGGTTCGATGAGAAGAGGGTAGCTGCGTTCGCCCAGTTCGATAGTCAAGGTCGCCATGGCATCTGTCCGTTTTGGAAAAAAAAAGGAGATGCCACCTTAACCGGCGACATCTCCCTGGTACTGTCAGTTGAAGCTATAATTACATGGCAGCGCCGGAGGCGGCACCCTGCATTTTCACCTCTACCTTCTCGGTCAGACCCTCATAGTACTTGCGCAGTACGACGAGAACCTCGTCACGACCGAAGTGGTCGACAACCGCGGCACCCTCGGAGAGGGCTTTGCGCAGTTTGGTGCCGGAGAGGATGACGCGGTCTTCCTTGCCATGGTTACAGGTACGGAGAGAAGCCATGCCGTCGCACTTATGGCAGTAGAAGGTCCAGTCGATCTTCATCGGCTTGCACTGCAGGTCTTTGCCGGCATCGCCGGTTTTCGGGATGCGATCGAAGATGGTCTGGGCTTCGAACAGGCCGTAGAAGTCGCCGACGCCAGCATGGTCACGACCGATGAGCATGTTGTTGACACCGTAGTTCTGACGGAAGGTGGCGTGGAGGAGGCCTTCACGCGGACCGGCATAGCGCATATCCAGCGGATAGCCGGCGGAGATGACATGCTGTTTGACGAAGTAGTTCTCGATGAGAACGTCGATGGCATGGACGCGAACCGGAGCCGGGATGTCACCGGGCTTGAGGTTGCCGATGAGCGAGTGGATGAGCACGCCGTCACATACCTCGATGGCGATCTTGGCGAGGAACTCATGGGAACGATGCATCGGGTTACGCAGCTGCAAGGCGGCGACGTTGGCCCAGCCGCGCTCTTCGAACATGGCGCGAACCTGCGCCGGGGTCTTGTACACTTCGGGATACTCGACAGGATACTCACCCTGGGAGAGAACCTTCACCGGGCCGGCGAGGTTGAACTCTTTCTGAGCGAGAACCATGATGACGCCAGGATGATCTTTGGGGGCGATTTCCCAGAATTTGTCGTCGGCGGACTCGACGCCTTCGCCTTTGAACACTTTCTCGCATTCCCAGCGTTTGTCGGCCTCGGTCATCTCATACTTCTCGGTGACCGTCATGGTGGCGAACACTTCGCCTTTGCGAACGAGGGCGATCTCCTGACCTTCGGCGATGCCGGCGGCGTCAGCAGCGGACACATCCAGGGTGATCGGTACCGGCCAGAAGGTGCCGTCGGCCATCTGGAAGTTCTCGCACACGCCTTTCCAGTCGGCTTTGGTCATGAAGCCAGACAGCGGGGAGAACCCGCCGATGCCCATCATGATGAGGTCGCCCTTGGCGCGGGCGGAGATTTCGATCTGCTTCAAGCCAGCGGCTTTCTTCAGTTCGGCTTCACGAGCGGCGCCTTCGAGCAAGGCACAAACCAGACCTTTTCCACCATGGGGTGCTACCAGTTTCGACATAGTCTTCCTCTTTTGTTAAAGGTTTATGATAAAACTTCAAACCGCCCGATACCGAGAGCGGCCCACTGAACGGCAATTCATTTACAGCGCAATGTATATATAAATTCTCGGAAAAAAGTCAAGAGAAAAGCATCTCTAACCAAGAGGCAAATGGGATCAGCCAATGGCATCCTGATCCTCCGCCTGCTGTGTTAATAAATTTTATAGTCCAGGCAAATTTTTTTCATAAATGGTGTGGCCGCATAAGGATGAATGCAACTTATCTATTCAGACTTTGAGGAAATCTCATGACCACTTCGCCAACAAGCCAAGACGGAACATCTTTTGCACAGAGACAATAGAATCTTTGTAGGGTGACACGCGACGGCATTCTTGCTTGCCTTTGGCATTAGTGCACTTTCCGCGTGAGATCTCTACTTATAGGGCCAAGTTACGTTCTACTTCGTGGAGGCAAACAATGAAATCAGGATGGTTGAGAACCAGTTTCGCCCTTTTCCTCTCCAGTATTTTGCTGACATCTCTGGCCAGAGCAACGAATACTGAAGACGGTCTCTACCTGTGCGGAAACATACAAGAGTTCAGCACCACGGAAGGCTCTATCAAAGTGGATATCACTTCTGAGAGTTGCCATGGACTCAACACTTTCAAACTGCCGAAAGCCATGAATGCGGCACAACTGCCATCCACTGGACGCATATGCTTTTTCATTGACAGCAACTCCTGCAAGCGGGGATTCGTCTATACCATAACCAAAATAGAAAAGGAGTAAGACCATGCGCAAATCTCTGCTTATAACCATCCTGGCATGGTGCCTGATGGTTGGCGGCGCTAGTGCTGCCATGGAAAATTATTGCCAGACACCCCCGTTCATAACAACTTCAGCCGCTCCCAATGTCCTGCTCATGGTCGACAGCAGCGGCAGCATGGGATGGAAAGCGTATTCTTATGGGGGAACGGATTATGATCCCGAAAAAATCTATGAGGGATATTTCGATCCGACAAAATACTATACGCTTGTAGACGGGGTTTATGTTGAGACAACCGAGAGCACATGCCGCAAAAGCTGCGGCAGTTTCAATTGGTCTTGGACATGTGAAAGCAA
>JANJUM010000103.1 GCA_024710585.1 Desulforhopalus sp. | reverse complement strand
GAGTGTCAACAAAAACCGGCAAATGCGACGCAGTAGTGGCTGCCGCGCAGACCGGGGACGGCGTGTTACCAGGGGATGCGCGGCGCTCCTGTCGGCACACGGTGGCGGGGCGGGCCATCTCCGGCCCGAGCGGGATTGGCGGTGGCTGAACAGCCGGTGTTCAGCGCATGAGGAGGAGACTGAGGGCCATCATCGCCATGCCGCCGGCCAGGCCGAAAAGGCTGTCGTGGCCCTGACCGTAGGCGCGGCTGGTGGGGAGCAGTTCGTCGAGGCTGATATAGACCATGATGCCGGCGACGCCGCCGAAGAGGATGCCCATGAGCTGCGGCGGCAACACCCCCTGGGGGCTGCCGGCGAAGAAAAGGATGACCAGGTAGGCGACGCCGGCGCCCACCGGTTCGGCCAGGCCGCTGGCGAAGGAGTAGAAAAAGGCGGTGCGCCGCTTGCCGGTGGCGTAGTAGAGGGGCACCGAGACGCTGATGCCCTCGGGGATGTTGTGCAGGGCGATGGCGATGGCGATGGCCACGCCGAGGCTGGGGTCCTCAAGGGCGGCGAGGAAGGTCGCCAGACCTTCCGGGAAGTTGTGGATGCCGATGGCCAAGGCGGTGAACAGGCCCATGCGCAGCAGCTTCTTGCTGTCGCGCGGCATGGCCGGCGCTGCGCCCTTGGCCTTCTGGCGCGGCCGGTCGTCCTGCATCAGCGGGACACCCTGGTCGTGGAGAAGATCGGTCTCGGCCTCGTCGTGGATCTCGTGGGGGTTGGACTCGCCGGGGATGAGGTTGTCGATCAGGCCGATGAGCAGCATGCCGCCAAAGAACGAGGCCACGTTGACCCAGTGGCCGAGGGGATCGCCATAGTGCTTTACCAGCGCATTCTGGCCCTTGAAAAAGATCTCGACGAAGGAGACGTAGAGCATCACCCCGGCGGAAAAGCCGGTGGCCACGGAAAGGAAGCGATAATTGGAGAGCTTGGCGGCAAAGGCGATAATGCTGCCGACACCGGTGGCCAGGCCGGCCAGGGCGGTCAAACCCAGTGCGAACCACACGTCACTCATATCCCTGCCGTCCCCCGCTGCCAAGATGTTGCGCGATGCACCCGAATCTCTCGTATTTGTCCCATCGCCGCCCCCTTGTCCAGCACAATTTCATGGCCAGCGGGCAAAGGTGGCCTTATAGCTCGTTTTCCTGTTGGTGAGCCGGGCGAGATCCGGTACTATGGCCGGCGGATTTGCGTGCAAAACCTGGCGACGCCAGGAAAGGAGTGGCACCGTGCTGGAATTTCTGCCCCAATACCCCCCGGCCTTCTGGCCGAGCGCCCTGGCCTCGGTGCTGCTCATCGGCATCTCCAAAGCCGGCTTCGGCGCCGGCGTCGGCGTCATCGCCACGCCGCTCATGGCCCTGACCATCCCCACCGCCGAAGCCGCCGCCCTGCTCCTGCCCCTGCTGATCATCTCCGACTTCATGGCCATCCGCCAGTACCGCTCGCGCTTCGACAAGCGCAACCTGGCCATCCTCCTGCCGGGGGCGATGGTCGGCGTCGCCGTGGGCTGGCTGTTCTTCGACTACTTCCGTGGCCACGAGCAGATCCTCAAGATCGGCATCGGCATCCTCGCCCTGGCCTTCGTCCTCTTCCAGCTGCTCCACGCCCGCCTGGTAGGCATGCTCAAGAAGCGCCACCCGCCGGTGGCGGAGGGGGTGATGTGGGGCATCGTCTCCGGCTTCACCTCGACGCTGGCCCATGTCGGCAGCCCCCCGGCCATGGTCTACCTGCTGCCGCAAAACCTGCCGCGCGACATCTACGTCGGCACCACCATCTATTTCTTCACCATCACCAACGTGGTCAAGCTCATCCCCTACGCACAGCTCGGCCTGCTCAACGTCGGCAACCTGACCACCGTCCTCCTGCTCCTGCCGGCGACCTACATCGGCGTACGGCTCGGCTACTTCCTCAACCACAAGTGCAGCGACCGCTGGTTCAACATCCTCATCTACGGCCTGCTCGCGCTCACCGGTCTGCAGCTGGTCACCGGCTTCGACGTGCTCGGCCTGCTGCGCTAGGGCGGCGGCTCAGACCGTCTCCGCCCGCCTGATGGAGGCGCTCAATTCCTTGATCTCCGCCTCGTCGAGGGTCTCCTTCTCGAGCAGCACCCGGCTCATGTCGCGAATCAGCTCGCGGTTATCGGCGAGCAGCTCGAGGGTCTTGGCGAAGACCCCGTCGACGATGCTCTTGACCGCGGCATCGATCATCTCGGCGGTATGGTCGCTGATGGCGTACTTGCCGCCGCCCAACTGGCCGAGGTGGTTGGGGCGCTGGTCCTCATGCACCACATGGCCGATATCCGCGTCCATGCCGTAGCGGGTGACCATGGAGCGGGCGATGTCGGTGACCCGCGACAGGTCATCGGCGGCGCCGGTGGAGAGGTGGTCGAAGAAGAGCTTCTCCGCCACCCGGCCGCCGAGCAGCACGGCGATCTTGCGTTCCAGTTCCTCGCGGGTCATGAGGAAGCGGTCTTCGGTGGGCCGCTGCAGGGTATAGCCGAGGGCGCCGATGCCGCGCGGGATGATGGAGATCTTCTGCACCGGGTCGCAGCCGGGCAGGGCCAGGGCGGTGATGGCGTGACCGAGCTCGTGGATGGCGACGATCTCGCGCTCGCGCGGGTTGAGCAGGCGGTTGCGCTTCTCCAGCCCGGCGATGATGCGCTCGAAGGCCTGGGTGAAGTCGTCCATGGTGATCCGCTCGCCCTTGCGGCGGGTGGCGAGCAGGGCCGCCTCGTTGACCAGGTTGGCGAGGTCGGCGCCGGA
>JANJUM010000088.1 GCA_024710585.1 Desulforhopalus sp. | reverse complement strand
GCGCCCGGGCGGTGAGCATGGATGAGCCGATTCGGTAGGCGGCGATATGGCTGAACAGCAGAGGAAGGAGCAGCAGCAGTAAAAAGGCGATGAGGAGGCGGGTCTTGATCTGCATGGCCGGGGCTGCCCTTTCCGCATCAGAATTGAGTGAGGACGGTCGCTGCGGGGGAGAGATGCCCTTGGGACGGCCGTTGCTGCCAACAGGGGTTGCAAGGTACACGTTCAGAAGAGTGAACGAACCCGGCCGGACATCTCCAGAGAAAATGCCATGACCAATTGAAAGTCTATCGTGTCGTTTGCGGATGTAAAAGGGCTTTACGCGCGGGAGAGTGATTTTTCTCAGAAATTGTCGCAGCGAGCTGCGAATGGGGCGCCGTGCGTTGCGCCTCTATCTTGGGCAATGGCACCATGGCGACGGGCGAACGGCGGCTCGTTCCCTGCGTCGGCCAGTGATGCGGCGCGGCTCAGACGAAAGTTCGCCTGAGCCGCGCCGCTGGCGCTTAGCGGACGCGGAAGCGGTTGACCAGGGCGCGGAGCTGGGTCGACAGTTCGGAGAGCGAGGCGGCGCTCTGCCGCACCTGGCCGCTGCCCGACTCGACCTCGCGTGACTGCAGGTTGATATCGGCGATCTCCCTGGCGATCTCGGTGATGCCGACGGTGCTCTGCGCCACGTTCTCGTTGACCTCGGCGATACCCATCGAGGCCTGTCCGATATTGCCGGCGATCTCGCCGGCGGCAGCGCTCTGCTCGGCTACCGCCGTGGCGATGCTGCCGATCATCTCGTTGATGTCCTCGATGATCCTGGCGATCTTCTCGATATCGGTGACCGTGGCCGCGGTGGTGGTCTGCATGTCGGTGATCTGGTTCCTGATATCCACCGTCGCCGCCGCCGTCTGCTTGGCCAGCTCCTTGATCTCGTTGGCCACCACGGCGAAGCCCTTGCCGGCCTCGCCGGCGCGGGCCGCCTCGATGGTGGCGTTGAGAGCGAGCAGGTTGGTCTGCTCGCTGATCTCGGTGATGGTCTCGGTGACCTTGCCGATCTTGTCGGCGGACTGCCCCAGCGAGGCCATGCGCTCGGAGGTCTGCTGCGACTGCTCGACGGCGTTGGCCGACATGGTGCGCGCCTTGTCGGCGTTTTTGGCGATCTCGTTGACCGTCGCCGTCATCTCCTCGGTGGCGGTGGCGACGATGCCGATATTGGCGGCGCTCTCCTCCATGGCCGCCGACACCGACTGGATATTGCCGTTCATCTCCTCGGCCGAACTGGCGACGCGTGTCGATCTGGCGGAGGTGGCCTGGGCCGCCTCGTTGAGCCTGCCGGAGACTGTGGTCAGCTCGCTCGAGGAGTCGGTGAGGGTGTTGACGCCGGAGACGATCTCCTTGACCATGGCGCCGAGCTGGTCGACCATGGTGTTGAGCGCCGTCGCCATGGTGCCGATCTCGTCGCTGCGGGCTATATCGAGCTTCTGGGTGAAGTCGCCGCCGGCCATGGTCTCGGCGAAGGCGGCGGTCTTGCGCACCGGGCCGATGAGCGCCCTGGTGAGGAGGACGGCGATGACGATGCCGAAGACGGCGACGATCAGCGACACCAGCAGCACGGTGATGGTCGCCCGGCGGCTCTCTTCGGCGAGTTGCGGGCTGAGTTCGTTCTGGGTCTCGACGAAGCGCAGGTTGATGGCGTCGGTGACCTCGACGATCTCCGGGCCGAGTTTGTCGAGGGTCTCGGCGGCCAGGGCGTTGCTGGCCATGGTCTTGGCGATCAGCTGCGCCAGGGCGGCCCGGTAGTCGGCGAGGTTCTTGACGATCTCATCCACCTGGCCCTGCCATTCGACGCGCAGCAGGGCGTCCTTGAGGTCTTTGAGGGCCGGCTCCAGCTGGTCGAAGTCGCCTTTGGCCAGCTCGGCGTCGGCCGGCTTGCCGGTTTCGAGGAAGCGGCTGACATGGAGCCGGCCGAGGAGGAGGATGCGGATGCTCAGCCCGGCGGTGTAGCCGGTATGGGTGGCCCCGGTCTTGGCCGCCTTTTCCATGAGGTCGGAGAGGTTCTTCTCCATCCCTTCGCCAAGCTTCCCGAGGCTGACGATGAGCGCGTCGCGCTCGCCGCGCAAGGTGACGATCTTGGCAAAGCCGCTGTCGAAACGGGTGATCTTCTCCTCAGCCGCCTTGATCTTCTCCGCCAGCTCGGGCGTGGTCACCGTCTTCGTCGCCTCGGCGATAAAGCCGCGGCACTTGTCGATCAGCTCGCGGTAGCGTTTGACCGCCGCCTCTTGTCCGGTGGCGAGAAAGTCGCCGACGTTGATCTGCGCGGTGAGCATATTGGCCTGAATGCGGCCGACCGTGTTGGTCTGCTGGGCGATGTTGCGGAAGTCGCCGACGCCGCGGTCGAGAATTGACAGGCCGCGCCAGGAGAAGAGCGACACGGTTATGGTGAGCACGATGAGAATGCCGAAGCCGAGGCCAATTTTCATCGCCAGATTGAGACTTTTCATGAAATCCTCCAGGTAGTTTGCAGCGGTGGGTTCCCGATTCTTCCCTCGTGGGGACCCGTCAAGCGAGGGGTGCCTGCCTTATAGCAAGAAGGGTGCCGTTGATGGTGGTTACAACACTCCGGCCTCCCGGCGGTGTTTCACCATATTGTATATCGAGGGAAGTGGAAAAGTGAAGGCGCGGTGGCTAAAAAAGACACCAAGGCCGCAAAAATCCTGGGGAAAGCGCAAAGAAGCGGATAGGTTATGGCGGCTCTGCCAACACCCTGCCAAGGAGCGGGTGCGGCGGCTGCCGCACCTTAGCCGCGAAGGGTAGCGAAGCCGCAGTAGGTGGCGAGAAAGTGCTGCTTGCCCTCGGCGAGGAAGGTGGCGAAGTCCCACTCCTCTCCGGTGGCGAGGGGGCGGTAGCGCTCTTTGAGCACGTAGGCCATGGCGGGCTGGAGACGGCCGTCTTCGAGCTCGACCTCCACCGCCAGGCGCTGGTACTGCTCGCCCTCGAAGTCGTCGAGGCGACGTATGGCTTCCTCGTCGAGGTGGAGGTAGAGGATGCCGGAGAGGCGGCTGGCATCGTCCGGGAATATTCCCGGATAGTCGAGGTCTTGTAGGCGAGATCGCCGAAAATGGTGGAGGGTTGCCGGGGTGGAGGCGGCCTGGACACCGGCGACGCGCGCCATGATCTCCGGGCACATCAGCGAGCCGTAGGTGAAGAGGTGGGGCATAGGGCTTGCACCTTGAAGGAAAAGTTTATAAACAGCCAGCAGGTGGGCCAGCCGCCCTCCTTCTTACCATCGGCGCCGTTTTCGGCAAGCCTTTTCTGCCGGCTGGCGGCAGCCGGCGAGGCCACGGAATGGCCGCCGTCATTGACTTTTCGCCGCATCGTCGCCCGCATGCCGCGTGGCTCGGTGCCGGTTCAAAATTTACGGGGGAAAACCATGAGAAGCGACAACCGTCGTGCCGACCAGCTGCGGCCGCTGGCCATCGAACGAGGCGTGCAGTTCCATGCCGATGCCTCGGTATTGATACGCACCGGCAACACCCACGTGCTGTGCGCCGTCAGCATCGAAGAGAAGGTGCCGCCGTTTCTGCAGGGCAGTGGCCGTGGTGGCTGGATTACCGCCGAATACGGCATCCTCCCCGGTGCCACCAGCGGCCGTTACGGCCGCGAGACCCGCGGCCAGTCGGGGCGGACCATGGAGATCCAGCGCCTCATCGGGCGTAGCCTGCGCATGATGGTCGACCTCGGTTCGCTGGGCGAGCGCACCCTGCGCGTCGACTGCGACGTGCTCAACGCCGATGGCGGCACCCGCACCGCCGCCATCACCGGCGCCGCCCTGGCGGTGCGTGACGCCCTGGCCAAGCTGGTGGCCGACGGCAGGCTGGCGGCGATGCCGACCTTGCTGCCGGTGGCGGCCATCTCCGCCGGCATCGTCGGCGGCGAGGCCCTGCTCGATCTCGACTATGGCGAAGACTCGCGGGCCGAGGCCGACGCCAACTTCGTCATGGCCGGCGACGGGCGCTGGATCGAGATCCAGGCCACCGCCGAGAAAACCCTCTTGAGCGAAGCACAGTTCGCCGCCCTCATGGCACTGGCGCGGGCGGGCATAGATCAGCTCCTCGCCCTGTGGTAGGTGGCTATGGACGGTGACCAGGAATGCCGCCAGAGGCAGCCGGCGATCAGCGGCACCCGCGAGTGGGCGGTGGCCGAGGTGAACTGCAGCCTCGGCTGCCCCCATGACTGCCGCTACTGCTACGCGCGTTACGACCGTGTCGTGCGGCGGCGCCTGGTCAGCGCGGCGGAGTGGCGGCACTGCCGTGTGCTCCCCGAAGAGGTTGACCGCGTCCACCCCCTCTACCCGGGGCAGGTGATGTTCCCCGCCGCCCATGATATCGTCGCCGAAAATCTCGACGCCTGCTGCAGGGTCCTCGCAGGGCTCCTCGCCGCCGGCAACCGCGTACTGGTGGTCAGCAAGCCGCACCGCCTCTGTATCGAGACCCTGTGCCGCCGCTTCGCCGCCTTCCGCGACCGCCTCCTTTTTCGCTTCACCATCACCGCCCGCGACCCGGCGCTGCTCCTTCTCTGGGAGCCAGGCGCCCCCGGCTACGAGGAGCGGCGCGACTGCCTCGCCCTGGCCGGGCAGCGGGGCTTTGCCACCTCGGTCAGTGTCGAGCCGATCCTCGACGCCGCCGACGTCGTCGCCATGGTGCACGAATTGCTGCCTCTGGTCAGCCACTCCATCTGGCTGGGGAGAATGAACAGGATCGGCGAGCGGGTGGTCGCGGAGACGGACGAGATGCGGGCGGCGGTGGAGCGGGTGGAGCGGGGCCAGGAGGTTGAGCGTATCGAGGCCATCTACCGCCACCTGGCCCATATCCCTCTGGTGCGCTGGAAGGAGTCGATCAAGCTGGTGGTCGGCCTGCCCTTCGCCGAGCGACCCGGCCTCGACGTCTAGGCTGTCTGGGCCATTCATTCGATGCGGCGTGGCGATGCTCGTTGCGGGCTGGCGACGCTCATTGGCTTCCCGGCCTGGCGTCTTGATCTGGCAGCGCCTGCTCGAGGCGAGGTCGCCGTCATTCTCCGTCAACTCTTTCTCGTTGACAGGTTTTTTGCGCGAGCTGCATGACTATCTTTCGGCACAGTCGGTCATGCTTCAAAAACGGCGTTTTCCTTCCAGACAGGGTGTCGCTTTCCCACGAAATTGTCGCCATTGCCAGTTGGCGCCGGACCGTCAGGGCTTCGCCTCGGGTCGGTCAAGGCACGGCCGCGTCATCGCGGCCGGTTAGAGCGATGTCCGGCCGCGCCTCGTGAGTAGAGTCAAGGCGTCTCAAGCATCTTGAGGATCGGCCGCAGGTCGTCGAGGCGGTCGAAGAGGTGCCAGATATAGTCGCTGGTGCCGTTGATCCGGTGGGGGTGGAGGTCGGCCAGGGCCGGGTCGCTGCAGTAGGCGTCATAAGCCTGGCGCGATTCCCACTCGACGAGGATCATCACCGTGCGCGGGGCGATCTCCCCGGCCATGGCCTCCTGAAACTTGCCCAGGGCGACGACGCGGCCGCCGTGAGCGGCGACCTCCCTGGCAGAACGCCGCGAGTAGGCGAGGTATTCTTCCCTATCTTTGATATTGAAGAGGTTGAGGGCATAGACAGGCTGTTGCATGGCGGCTCCTGGGGCGATGGGTTGGTATGTCGTATGCTGAAAGATGGTCGGGGACAGCCTCACCGCTTCCCGGCGGCGGGTGCATCGTCCAGCACTGGCGAACGGTGGTCGACGAAGATGAGGGCGTTTGTATCGTAGCCAAGAGCCCTGGCGCGTTCGACGAGGAGGCGGACGGTGTCCCCGTCGAGCTGCGGGCTGCGCGCGAGAATCCACAGGTAAGAGGTGCTCGGGCCGCACACCAGGGCGTAGCGGTAGGACTGGCGGTCGAGGTCGCAGACGGCGTAGGCCCCGTAAAAAGGCCCGAAGAAGGAGACCTTGAGAAAGCCCTGGTCTTGTTTTTCGACGAAATAGGCCCTGCCCTCGGCCTCCTTCCACAGGCCACGCTTTTGGTCGTAGCCACGGTTGACCACCCTCACTCCGCCGTCGTCGCGAAGGCTGTAGTCGGCGGTGACATGGGACAGGCCGCGCTCGAAGCTGTGGTCGAGGCGGGCGATTTCATACCAGCGGCCGAGGTAGCGGTCGACCTCGAAGCCGTCCACGGGGCGGATATTGGCCGGCAGGGAGACACAACTACCGAGGAGGAGCAGGGTGAGGAGGAGGGCAAGAAGCGGGTGGAGCGGAGTACGGATGGTTTGCGGCATGGGAGCGAGGGGGAAGAGGTGGCCGTTTCCTGCGCCGGCGTGGCGGATGAGGCATGTGGCGGCTGTCGAACCTTGCCACATGCGACGCTCTCCACTCTATGCCAGATGGCACCGGCCGGCGCAAGGCAAAGCGTGTCGGCGCCGGCGATATGTGGTCGCCGGGGGCAAGGCAGGGCTTGTCCCCGCCAGTGGCGGTGCTTGCCAGAAGGTGGCGCGGCGTCGCGGGCGGGCGGTACGATGTGGAGGTGGGCGTAGGTCAGGCGCAAGGGGCGTATTGCCAGGGAGGTGCCGTGTCCTACAGAATGCCAAAAATGCCGGGTCGCAAGAGATCATATCAATAAAATCGCGGTCTCCAGGAAATTCACCCTTGTTTAATCGGCCCTTATCGGTAACAATTATCTCTGTCGGCCAGAGGGAAAGCCGATCTCATAACCAATGGAACCGGGGGGCTGGGTATTCCACGAGCGTCGTCAACACCAGGGAGAATTCCGGGGTTTGCGGGTGCGCTGAGATTGACCAGAAATACCGCGATATTTACCGCTTCACCGCAACCATGTCAGATAAAAAGATACAGTTTTCAGGCGAGGTGCAGGGCCATGCCCCCTCGACCCCCTGCACCAGCGCAGAACAGTGGCCCTCCGGGCAGGGGCTGACCGACGGCCCGCTCGATGGCCGTGAGGAGATTGCCCACCTGCTCGAGGATCTGCGCCTGCACCAGATCGAGCTCGAGACCCAGAACGAGGAACTGCGCAAGGCCCACGACGCAGCCAGCGAGCTCAAAGCCCGCTATATGCGTCTCTTTCACCAGGCTCCGGTGGGCTATCTGGTGATCAATGGCAACGCCATCATCACCTACGCCAACGAAACTTTCGCCACCCTCGTCGGCAAACCCCTCGACAAGATCTGCGGCACCCCCCTGGCCGATTTCATCGTCCTTCGCGACCGGCCACTGTTTCATGCCCGCTTCCGCTCGCTGTTCAAACACCCCTCCGGCAAGGAGATCACCCTCGGTCTCCTCTCTCCCGGCCGCGGAGCTCAGGAGATCCACGCCTCTCTCACCTACAGC
>JANJUM010000063.1 GCA_024710585.1 Desulforhopalus sp. | reverse complement strand
CGGCCGCTGGCCACCGCTTCGAGTTCCTCGTTGAGGGTGGCGACGTCCACCGTGGTGAAGACGAGGCCGTCGCCCACCAGCCAGTCGCGGGTCATGATTCCCTTGGTGAGGGCGATGCGCTGCCCGCGCAGGTCGCCGAGGCCGGCGACGAAGGGGGCGTCACGGCGGGTGAGGATGACCAGCGGAAAGGAGAGGTGCGGCGTGGTCAGCGACAGGTAGGCATCGCGCTCCGGCGAGGCGGCGGTGCAGGCAATGAGGTCGAGGCGACGCTCCTTGACGCCGGCGAGCACTTCGGGCCAGGTCAGTTCGGGGTGATACTCGAGGGTCAGGCCGAGCCGCTCGGCGACAAGCTGCAGATAATCCACCGCCATGCCCTGCGGCTTTTTCTCGTCGACGAAGTGGAAGGGGGGGAAGGCGCGCGGACCGGCGACGCGCAGGGTGGCGTGTTGCTTCAGCCAGGCCTGTTCGGCAGGAGTGAGGTTCAGCGCCGGCAGGGGCTCCATGGCTTGCCCGGCGTGGCCGACAGCGGCAAGGAGGACGAGCAGCAGGGCCACGGCGGGGAAAAAGGGCATCGACGACTCCTCGCGAAAGTTGCACGGCATCATGGCCGCGGCAAAGCAGCCGACGACGTCACCCATGCGGGTGCGGGCGACCGGGAGTGTTGACAGAGAAGACTTTTCCGGGGCCATTGCCCGGGAAAGGGCCATTGCATGACAGCCTTGCCCTGCATGAGGCTCTCTTGAACTATACTTGTCTTTTCGCGGCCCCGGCAAGCAAATCCTTGGCCCGGCGGCCGCTTTTTCCCCTCTCTCGGGCAAAAAAAAGGGCGGCCACAAGGGCCGCCCCGGGAAAAACCGCCAGACCCTTGCTTAGAGGAGGTCGGCGATGGCTTCCTTTTCGCTGAGAAGCTCGGCCTCGGTGGCCTTGATCATCTTGCGGGCGAAGTCACTGACCGGCAGGCCGGTGATCTCTTTCCACTCGCCGTTTTCGCAGACGATGGGAAAGGCGAACATGAGGCCATCGCTGACGCCGTAGCTGTTGCCGTCGCTGCATACGCCCATGGAGACCCAGCGGCCGTTCGAGCCCATGGCCCAGTCGCGCATATGGTCGATGGCGGCGGAAGCGGCCGAGGCGGCGGAGGAGGAGCCGCGCGCCTTGATGATCGCCGCGCCGCGCTGCTGCACGGTGGGGATGAAGTACTGCTCGTACCAGTCGTTGTCGACCTTGTCCTTGACTGCGGCGCCGTCGATGGTGGCGTAGCTGATGTCGGGGAACTGGGTGGAGCTGTGGTTGCCCCACACCACTACCTTTTCGACGTTGGTCGGGTGGCTGCCGGTCTTGGTGGCGATCTGCGACATGGAGCGGTTGTGGTCGAGGCGCATCATCGAGGTGAAGTTGCGCGGATTGAGGTCCGGGGCGTTCTTCATGCAGATCAGGGCGTTGGTGTTGGCCGGGTTGCCGACCACCAGCACCTTGACGTTGCGGCTGGCGTGGTCGTTGAGGGCCTTGCCCTGGACGGTGAAGATGGCGCCATTGGCCTTGAGCAGGTCGGAGCGTTCCATGCCGGGGCCGCGCGGGCGCGAGCCGACCAGCAGGGCGTAGTCGGCGTCCTTGAAGGCGACGTTGGGGTCGTCGGTGGTGACGACGCCGGCTACCAGCGGAAAGGCGCAGTCGTTCAGTTCCATGAGCACCCCTTCCAGGGCCTTCATCGCCGGAGGGATCTCCAGCAGCTGCAGGATGACCGGCTGGTCGGGGCCGAGCATGTCGCCGGCGGCGACCCGGAAGATAAGGGAATAGCTGATCTGACCGGCAGCGCCGGTAATGGCAACACGTACAGGGGTTTTCATTGCATCCTCCTTGGGAAGGGTTTCTTGATCCGAGGCGGTGCCGGTCACCGGCCGAACGGACGGCCAGCCTCCGTGGCCGGGAGCTCTGTCCCGAAAGGGGGAGGTGGTGCGCCGGGGAGCCTCGTTTCCTCTCAACAACGCTGCCGGGGCCCGGGAGAGCGGCGATATCCCGGGGCGGCGTGGCGGGCGGTTACGCCATCTTGGAACGTCGCAGGTCTTCCTGCATCAGCTTATAGTTGATGCTGTCCACCAGCGCCTGCCAGCTGGCCTCGATGATGTTTACCGACACCCCCACCGTGCCCCAGGTGTTCTGGCTGTCGCGGCTCTCCACCAGGACGCGTACCCGCGCCTCGGTGCCGTGCTCGCCGGAGAGCACCCGCACCTTGTAATCGGTCAGCTCCATCTCCTCGAGGCTCGGGTAAAAGCGGGTCAGGGCCTTGCGGATGGCGCAGTCGAGGGCGTTGACCGGGCCGTCGCCCATGGCTGCGGTGTGCACCTCGCGGCCGCCGACGAACATGCGGATGGTGGCTTCGGTGAGCGGCGGCTGGTCCATGCGGTACTTGTCGTTCATCACCCGGAAGCTCGCGAACTTGAAGTAGTTGCGGGTCATGCCCATGGCGCGGCGCATGAGCAGCTCGAAGCTGGCCTCGGCCCCCTCGTACTGGTAACCCTGGTTTTCCAGCTCCTTGAGCTCGCTGACGATGGTCGCCAGCACCGGGTCGTCGGGGGTCAGCGGTAGCCCCCACTGCCGCGCCTTGTGGAGGATGTTGGCGCGGCCGCTCTGGTCGGAGATGAGGATGCGGCGGATGTTGCCCACTTTGTCCGGGGCGATGTGCTCGTAGGTCAGCGGGTTGTGCTTGACGGCGCTGACGTGGATGCCCCCCTTGTGGGCGAAGGCCGATTCGCCGACATAGGGCTGGTAGCGGTTCTGGGGCAGGTTGGCCAGCTCGTTGACCAGACGCGAGGTGGTGAAGAGCCGGTCGATGTTCTTGCGCACCTCGCATTCGAGGCCCATCTTGAAGACCAGGGCGGGGATGATCGAGGTGAGGTTGGCGTTGCCGCAGCGTTCGCCGAAGCCGTTGATGGTGCCCTGCACCTGCCGCACCCTGGCCTCGGCGACGGCGATGAGCGAGTTGGCGACGGCGGTTTCCGAGTCGTTATGGGCGTGGATGCCGAGTTCGACGTTCTTGCCGGTGCCCGCGAGGTGTTCTCGCACCCGGGCGATGATTGGCGGGATCTCGTGGGGCAGGGTGCCGCCGTTGGTGTCGCAGAGGACGATGGTCTGCGCCCCGCCGCGCACTGCGCTCTCCAGGGTGCTGAGGGCGTAGGCCTCGTTGTTCTTGAAGCCGTCGAAGAAGTGCTCGGCGTCGTAGAAGAGGAAATCGACCCGGGGACGGAGGTAGGCGAGGGTGTCCTCGATGATCTCCAGGTTGTCCTCGAGGCGGATATGCAGGGCGTCGACGACATGGATGTCCCAGCTCTTGCCAAAGATGGTCACCGCCGGCGTGCCCGCCTTGAGCAGGGCCTGCACGTTGGCATCTTGCTCCGGCGGGTTCTTGAAGTGGCGCGTGGCGCCGAAGGCGGTCGATTTGGCGTGGCTGAGCGGCGTCGTCTGCATGCGTTGGAAATATTCCACCGACACCGGGTTGGAGCCCGGCCAGCCCCCTTCGATGAAGTCGATGCCCAACTCGTCGAGGGCCCGGGTGATACGGATCTTGTCGTCCACCGAGAGGTTGAAGTTCTCCGCCTGGGTGCCGTCGCGGAGGGTGGTGTCATAGAGTTCGACGTAGTGGGTCATGGATGCCTGGGGGAAAGGGCGAGTCGTCGGCCCGGCGCTGTCCTTGGCGGAACGCCGGGTGGCTTGCGGTCGCGGCATGGCTGAGCGACCTCGCATGATAGATAACTTCCCTGAAAATTGCAAAGAACAAACGAGCGGCAGCGGCCATTGCCGCCGCCGCTGGTGTCGTCAAAAACCGACCGGCCGTCAGCGCGGTTGCACATGACAAAGATGTAACCCGTTGTCGTTGAAAGAAGAAATACTGTGTTGTGGGAAAAGTCGATTGCATTCTTCTGGTTTTTTCTATAACCTGCGGGGGCAGCGCAGCACCCTGCCCGCTTTAAAATATCAGGTGCGGGCCGTGTTGCACCCCACCTCAACACTCCATGAGCGAACACTTTTGATGAAGCTGAAACCAATCAAGCCGAAGCGCATCTCCGACCAGGTCTTCGAACAGATCCGTGAACTCATCTACAAGGGGGAGTTCAAGCCGGGCCAGCAGATTCTGCCGGAGCGGGAACTGGCGGTATCCATGGCGGTGAGCC
>JANJUM010000046.1 GCA_024710585.1 Desulforhopalus sp. | reverse complement strand
GCAGAGTTCACCAATTCGATGTTGAAGCCATCCTTTATCATTTACCGTAAAGGCATGCAGCATGCTCGGGGTGAAGTCCGTTTTCAGCTTACGCTGAATTATTGTTTCAGGCAAGAAGGCCTTTAAAGAACTTCTCACGATATATCTGTTCAACCCCTGGCGCAGCTTCTGGCCTCCCGGAAGCCCGAGGGTAAACTCGACGAGGTCCGTATCGAAAAACGGGAACCTGACGGTAATGCCTTTCCTGGCCGCTACCCGCTCCATGAACTCAAGAGCGTAGGAGTGCACCGGCTGGGTCAGGTTCTTGCGATGGTACTCCTCCTCCCGTTGCGACACATCGGGCAGGAGCGCCGCTTGCTCTCTCAACCTCTCTGCCACCCCGTGCTTCCGGACAAAGTCCTTGTCAAGGAGAGCCAGCTGTTGCTTGAGCTCTTGGCGCCGCCCAGGAAATGCCCATCCCCACAAAGAGTTATTGCAAAAAAGACTCCAGTACGTCAAGAGAATCCTCTTCGCAGTCGCCTTCCCGCGAGGAACCTTGTTGCTCCGTAAAAACGCGCCAAAGCCTCGTAAATCGAGAGACAAGGCAAAATCGTTTATGGTGTTGTATCCATAGGAAATGGCCGCGTCCCCATCGTGCCCGTCGAGAAGCACGGACACTCCTTTCGCGCGCATCATATCGAGCAAGTGAAAGTTCATAAAGCCATGCGGTGCCCAGAAGGGCTCGTCTTCCTCCTGCATGAGCGTCTCGAGGGAGACCGATGGATCGATGCTGTCAACCTGCAACTGGTGGGACGCGAGAGAATACCTCGTCACCGTCTCCAGGAAATACTGACGCTCGTCACACTCCTTCTGCGTCTCGAAAACTCCCGAAAAGGTTTCCAGGCGCCCGGAGAGTTGGTGTGAAAAGAGCCACGCCGCAACGGCGCAGATCGAACTCGAATCGAGGCCGCCGCTGAGGCTCACCCCCACCGGGGAAATTGAGCGCAACCGCGCCTTCACCGCACGGATGAAGATCTCGCGAAAGGCCTCTTCATATTCTCCATCGTTAACGCACGACAAGACTCGCGGCGCGAGCTGATAGTAGCGGCGTAGGCGCTCTCTATGAGGTGATACCTCAAGGAAATGGGCGGGAGCCAGCCTGGAGATATTAGCGTAAAAGGTGGTGGTGTGGTCGAGCACGACCCCGGAGAAGAAATCCCCTACCCGTTGTTCGTTGATACGCAGAGGAACCACCGGGATGGCACGAAGCGCCCCGATCTCCGAGGCAAAGACAAACACCTCGTCATCGAGGAAGTAATACAACGGCTTCGCTCCGAAGCGATCCCGTGCACAAAACAGCCTGCCTTCGCTCTTATCCCATACGGCAAAGGCGAAATCTCCCAGCAACCTGTGGACGCAGTCGTTGTGCCATTTCCTGTAGGCAGCCAGAACGATGGCACCGTCGCCGAGTGACGAGAGCGGCCGGTCCCAGCCTATCTGCTCGTAAAGTTGCTGACGATTGTCGAGCCGGCCATCAAAGACGAGGAGGAACCTTCGCTCATGCGACCAGACCGGTTGCGTCTCGAGCCGGGATTCAGGCGTATCGTGGAACGCGCAGAATGCCAAACCCAGCGAGCCATCGATGCAACTGCCGACCCCATCGGCGCCTCTATGCTGGAGAGCCCTGGCCATTGCCGCAAGGGACAGGGCGTCTACCGTCCTGGTTTCGCGATAAAAAATTCCTGCGATACCGCTCATGATTCCGGAAATTCCTCGCCAAGCTTCATCTCGGCATACTGCTGCAATTGCGGGAGATTGCCAATTAGAACCTTGCCGCCATAACTCAACCAGGCATGGGCATCGAGATTGCGTTCATCCCCGAAACGCACCCCGACATGCAGGCAGGTCGGATGGCCGTGATCGGCGCAAAGGGCTGCGCCGGCAAGAACCTTTGACAGACAGGTGGAGTACGGTACCAACACGCTGACTCGCTCGACATATGCAGCGAGTTTTTCTGGCGAAAATTCGCCGCGCTTCTCCCGGGCAGAGTGAATTTTTGACGAGACTTCTCGCAATATCCTTTTCGGCGGAGCGTAGACCAGTCGCACACGATAGCGAAGCAGGTAGGAGAAGGCAGAGAAGACAAGCCTCTTTTCTCTCCCGGAGAGCGCCACGAATTTACGCAGATTCCGTATCACGTGCTTCTATGAGCCGGTTGTCGGCCAGACTGCGCAGGTACTTGAGCAGATCGCTCTTGCAGGCGTCTTCATCCACGTCATAGCGCTCGAGGATTCTTGCGCAGATATCCGTAACCTTGACCGGCTTCTCAAGAAGGCCCCACACGAAGGTGCCCACCGCGTCGGCACCGCTATAGATGCCGGTAGAGACATTGAGAATAACCGTTTCCCCATCGATTTCGGTGGAGACACAGTCTTTCCCGCGAGTGACAACCAGACTCATCAAGGATTCATCCGACAATGAGTGCACATCCACTAGAGGCATACGATCCCCCCCTGCCCTACCTGCTCTCGAGATTATTGAACTATCTGGCCAATGCCCACGAAGTCTACTCGATCAGCGTAGGTTGCCGCACAGCGAGCGATCGCATCACGCGTCTCCCGGTGCGGATGGCCAATGCCTATGGCCAGTCCTGCTCGTTCGGCCTCTCTCACCAGCTTCTCAAGCTGTATGCAAACTATGTCTTCATCTATGACGTTATCAAGGAACACAGCCCGCGAAAAAACCTTCAGCCCGGCTTGGCGCGCCGTTTCAACGCCAAGTGACTCAGGAGTGGTAATGCTGTCGACGAAGACCAGAGAACGTTGTCGCGCGACTGACATAATATTGGCCATCGCCGCCCGATCGGCGGTAAACGCCGAGCCCATATGATTGTTCACTCCCCGTGCATATGGAACCTGCGACAGGCAACTCTCGAATTTTTCGCGCTGCTCCACTGGAGAATCGGCAAGATAGAGCGCCCCCGGCCCGGGGTCCTTGCTGCTGTCTATAGGCTCGAGGGGCAGATGGAGAAAAACGGTTTTGCCGTGGCGGTGGGCAAGTCGCGACAGCTTCCTGGTGAAGGGGGCGTAAGGCAGAAAGGAATAAGTCAGCTCGATGGGAAAATCGAGGAGTTCCATGCCGATCTTCTCATCATAGCCGAGGTCGTCGATGATGATCGCCACCTTTGGCAGATCGCGCTTCGCCTGTAGCTGCTCCTCGCCCCGCGTCACCAGCGCCGGTCCACTGCCCTCGGCGACCTCCCGGGGCAGTTCACCCGCCACCACCGTACGAAAGAAGATGACATAGCCGACGGCGAGCAGCGAAACGACAAGCAGCGACAGCAACAGCAAGGGTGCGATGAGACGTCGGTAATCTCTCCTCGGCCTGGCCTTGGCCTTTTTCCCCTTCTTGGCGCGAGGAGCGCGCTTTTTAGCAGCAGTCATGATCGCGGGACGGTCAAGTGGCGGAATTCCTGAAACGTAGTGACAAAAGACACCTGCATGCGACCACCCTCTACCGCCTGGCAGTTGCCGGTGATGCTGGCGGAAAACTGACAGGATACTGACCTCGGCAGCGCGCTCTTCTCCCGGCTGCCATTACTTCTCCCGTGCCAGCACATAGCGGGCCAGCTGTTCGAATATCCGCCGCTCGCCCTGTTGGCCGGGGAGGTCGAAGATGCGCAGCCCCTCCACAGCGCTGGCCACCTCACTCTCGGCCCTGGCGCGGGCGGCAGCGAAGCCTCCCACGCGGGAAACGATTGCCGTTACTTCGGCGACGGCTGCAGCGCGCACATCCATGGCGAGAAGAGCTGCCAGTCGCCGTCTGTCCTCTTCTCCAGCCATCTGCCGGGCGAGGATTACCGGCAGGGTGATCTTGCCTTCCACCAGATCGTTGCCAACAGCCTTGCCGGTACGCGCCGGATCCCCCTGGTAATCGAGGAGGTCATCGACGATCTGGAAGGCGCAGCCCAGGTGGACCCCATAGAGGCGCAAGGCCTCCACCTGGGCGTCCGTCCCCCCTCCGTAGAGCGCGCCCACCTCGCAGGCCGCGGCGATGAGGAGCCCGGTCTTTCTCATGATGGCATGATAATAGTCGGGTTCGCCCAGGGTCTCCTTGGCGGCGTTACGCAGCTGCATGAACTCCCCGTCGACCATGCCGATGGTGGCATTGCAGAAAATCTCAAGCCCACGCGGCCCGGCGAGGCGACCGACGGTGGCCATCGACATGGCATGGAGAAAATCCCCGGCGAGAATGGCCTGTGTCGTGCCATACTGCCGGCACACCGCGGTTTTGCCACGGCGCATGGTGGAATTGTCGATGATATCGTCATGAAAGAGCGTGGCGGCGTGCAGGTACTCGAAGGCACAGCCTAGCCGGTAGGCATCCTCGTCGCCGTTGCCACAGAGACGCGAGGCCAGCACCACCAGAAGGGGGCGGATGCGCTTGCCGCCGTTGAACAGGCCGTATTCCAGCACCTCACAGAGCAGCCCGTCCCGCGCCGCTTCGAGGGCGGCGAGATCCTGCCGCATATACCCGTCAATCTTTGCCGCCTCAATTTTTACTGCGGCTCTCAACTCTTCCATCTGCTGCATACTCTCTCAAGAACAAAGTCCGACCGCAGGGGCATCCTGCGACCTGAAAAACATGGCGACATCGTCAACATCCCTGCAGAGCGGCGAGGGAGGCAGGCTCTGACGAAACGTTTTGCCATAGCGCTTGGTAAACAGTCTGACATCCATAATGGCGATCACCCCGCGATCCTCGGAGGAACGCATCAGGCGGCCCACCCCCTGGCGCAGGGCGAGAATCGCCCGGGGCACCTGAAAATGGAAAAAGGGATTGCCGCCCTCTTCCTGCATCCTCTTGATGCGCGCTTGAATCACCGGATCGCTGGGTACCTCGAAGGGCAGCTTGTCGATGATCACGCAGCTGAGCGCCTCGCCGACCACATCGACCCCCTCCCAGAAACTGGCGGTGGCCAGCAGCACCGAGTGCGTCTCGTTTCGGAAGGCGCCAAGCAGCGCACTGCGCGCAGCCCGACCTTGGACCAGCAAGGTGTAGGCGGGATCGAGCTCTCGTTCGAGATAGGCCGCCAGAGCATCCATACCCCGGTAACTGGTACACAGCACCAGTGCCCGCCCGCGGCTGAGGGTGA
This sequence comes from Desulforhopalus sp., assembly GCA_024710585.1. Classification (GTDB taxonomy): domain Bacteria; phylum Desulfobacterota; class Desulfobulbia; order Desulfobulbales; family Desulfocapsaceae; genus Desulforhopalus_A. Next base: position 2,044 of record JANJUM010000046.1, on the reverse strand, counting down.
GCAGATGCAGGATGCGCTCGGCCACTGCCGATGGGTAATCGGGGGCATTCGGCTCGGGAAAGTCGTTTTCCGGCACGTAGAGCAAGGTCCGCCGCGGATAATCGAAGGGCGAGGGAAAGTGATGGCTCGGACAGCCTTCGTCCAGGCCCAGCCTCTCCCTGATATAGGCGAAGGAGCCCCCCGAGGAGAGCGTCGCCGAGGTGAAGAGGCAGCCATCGACGCTGCCGTAGAGCGTGCTGCGCAGTTCCTCGGCAATGCGCAGCGGGGTGACCGAGAGGGTCACCGAGCGCTCGCGCCGCTCATACCAGTGGATGGAGTCGCCCGGATCGTCCTCTGCCGGCAGGGCGATTTCCCGCAGAGTGATGGCCAGATGCCCCGCCCTGAGGGCAAGGTGGCTCCAGCCCTCGCCACGCCCCTCCATCTCCGCGAGTGTCTTCGCCAACCGCTCCAGCCCATGGGCATAGAGCTCGACTGCCTCCTGCCACGCGGAGAAGGTACGCTCACTCAGCGCCTGCAGCAGCGGGTATCTTCCCGGCGAGGGAGGAAATTGTTGCACAAAGGCCTCGGCACGCTGACGCAGCCCGCCGGCTTCGGCAAGCAGCTCCGAGGCGACTCCCCCTGGCAGGTCCGCCCGCGCCTGCAGCTCAGTGTCGCCAAGGAGGTCGAGCACCTGATAATGGCTGAAGCTCTTACCGAAAAAGGCGGTGGCGACGTTCTCGACATGGTGCGCCTCATCGAAAATCACCGCTTCATAGCGTGGCAACACCTCACCATAGCCTTCTTTCTTCAGGGCAAGATCGGAGAAGAAGAGGTGGTGGTTGACAACCAGCAGCCGACATCGCCCAGCCTCGCGGCGAAGCCGCGTCAGAAAACACTCGCTGCCCTCCGGGCACTCACTCCCCAGGCAGCGGCTGCTGCTACCGCAAATCTTCGGCCAGATGGCGGAGCTCTCCCCCAGCCAGGCCAGCTCGGCCCGATCCCCGCTGCGCGTCGTCCGCAACCACTCGTCGATCAAGGCCACCCAGGGTTCGGCAACCAGGGAAAGCTGCGGGTTGCTGCGGTACTGATACCAGCGATAGAGACAGAGATAGTTCTGCCGCCCCTTGAGGCAGATCGTCGGCACCTCACGGCCGATGATGCGCATCGCCAAGGGCAGGTCCTTGTCGACGATCTGATCCTGCAGGTTGAGGGTGGCGGTCGACACCACCACCCGACGCCCGGAGAGAAGGGCGGGCAGGAGATAGGCAAGGGTTTTGCCAATGCCGGTTTCGGCCTCGATGACCACGGTTCGTCCTCGGGCGCCCCCCTCGAGCCCAACCTCCGGCTCCAGCAGGTCGGCAACGAGCCCGGCCATGGCCACCTGGCCCTGGCGCGGCTCGTAGCCCGGAAAGGCCTGAGCGATGCTGCCACCCGCAGCGAATATGGGGTCGAGATCGATCACGTGCTTCCTCTATCGATAACCTGAACGTTTTCCCAACTATACCTTAGATAAGCGCCGAGAGTAATAGCATTTCGCTGATCAGTCCAGGTGGATGATGAGATCAGCCGGCAAGGGGGTGGGGAGAGGGAATACTTTTGCAGAGTCGCGCCTTTTTTGCTACAACAGATCAGGTAGGCAACCCACTTTTCGCGCCGGCAGACTTTCATTTCCCCTTCCCGCAGGGGAGCGACACCTGAAGCGCCACCCGCGCCGAGACCTTCGCTCCACAGCGGCACGCTTCTCTCCAGCCATGGTCGAAATCGTCCTCACAGCCCCGCAACGTCCCGCACTTCCGACCACCGACCTGCTCGGCCCGGACGAGGTCATCGCGGTCGTCGACGATTCGCCGGAGATCGTCCTCCTCCTCTCCCACTACCTCGGCAGCCACGGCTATCCCGTGGTGCGGGCCGGCAGCGCCAGGGAATTCTACCAGCATCTCGACTCCTGCAGGGTTGCCCTGGTCCTCCTCGATATCGAGCTGCCCGACCGCAACGGTAACGAGATCCTCGAGGATATCGCCCCACGCTATCCCGATCTCGGCATCATCATGGTCACCGGCACCAC
>JANJUM010000038.1 GCA_024710585.1 Desulforhopalus sp. | reverse complement strand
GGCCATGGAACACAAACATGGCCTCTGATCGCACGTTGCGCAATTCTCCTTTGCGTATCCCCGGTCGTTTTCGCTAGGATTGAAAAAAGGTCCTTTCCGCGAGGTTCACTTTCTCCACCGCCCCTCCCCCCCGCCCTGGCGGGACCGGAGGGAGATGGTTCGGGGGGCGTCGCCATGTACGGACTCTCCTTTGCACAACTGGCCGAGCTCGAACCCTGGCACTTCGCCGTCGACGGCGACTTGCGCGTTCTCCAGGAAGGGCGGCTCCTGCACGGCGCCACCGCCGCTGCCGGCGCACATCTGGCCGACCACTTCAGCCTGGTGCGTCCGGATCTCCCCCTGACCTTTGCCGCCCTGGCCAAGGCCGGCAACTGCCTCATCACCCTCGTTACCACCCAAGGGCTGCACCTCGACGGCCGCTTCGTCCCCGATCTCCAGCGCGGCATCCTCTTCTTCTTCGGCGCCCCGCGCAATGCCCCGGACGGACAGGACCCCGAGGCGACCATGCCCGCACCCCGCGCAGGTTGCCAGCGGACAAGCGTACCCCTTGGCCGGCGCGAGGAAGAACTGGAGCGGGAGAAACAGCGCCTCGAAGCCCAGGTCGCCCTGCGCGCCAACCAGCTGCTGGAGGCGGCGGCCGCCGCCGAAGAGGCCAACCGCGAGCTGCGGCGGCTGCAGGAACGCCACTCCATCGCCCTCGATTCGGCCCAGATCGGCATCTGGGAGTTCGACGCCCTCACCAAGGAAGAGACCTGGGACGACCGCATGTACGAGCTCTTCGGCATCGACAAGGCCACCGCCGGCGACCCGCACAGCGAATTCGCCAGGGGCGTGCTGCCCGAGGACCTCGTCAAGCTGCGCGAGGAAATCCGCCTCACCATGAGCGGCGAGATCGACTACGACACCGTCTACCGGGTGCGCCGCCCCGATGGCAAGATCCGCTATATCAAGGGCTCTGGCCTGGTCATCCGCGATCAGGAAGGCAACCCGCTGAAGGTGATCGGCGCCAATTACGATATCACCGAACTCAAGGACTACGAGGCCAACCTCCACCTCGCCAAGGAGGCGGCGGAGGCTGCCAATCAGGCCAAGAGCGATTTCCTCGCCCGCATGAGCCACGAAATCAGGACGCCGATGAACGCGGTCATCGGCATGATCCACCTCGCCCTGCAGACGGAACTCAATGCCAAGCAGCGCGATTACCTGCACAAGGCCCATGCCGCCGCCAACTCGCTGCTCGACATCATCAACGACATCCTCGATTTTTCCAAGATCGAGGCTGGCAAGATGGAACTGGAGCTCACCGACTTCAGTCTCGACTCGCTGCTCCAGAATGTCGCCGACGTGTTCGCCATCAAGGCCGCCGAAAAGGGGCTGGAACTGCTCTTTCACGTCCAGCCGCGCGTCCCGCCGAATCTCTATGGCGACCCGCTCCGCCTGCGCCAGGTGCTGATCAACCTGGTGGGCAACGCCATCAAGTTTTCGCAGCGCGGCGAGGTGGTTGTCTCCATCGACGTCCAGCACCACACCGCCGAAGCCATGCGCCTCGTTTTCGCCGTCTCCGATCAGGGTATCGGCATGAGTCGCGAGCAAAGCGACAAGCTCTTCACCTCCTTCACCCAGGCGGACGGCTCGACCACCAGGAAGTATGGCGGCACCGGCCTGGGCCTGGCCATCTGCAAGCGGCTGGTGCAGCTCATGCAGGGCGATATCGCCGTCGCGTCTTCCCCCGGCCAGGGCAGTACCTTCACCTTTTCGGTACATATCCGCCCCGGAAGGGGGCAAGCGACCCAGTCGTGCGAGCCGCCGCCATGGTTTAGCGGTCTTACAGCCCTGGTCGTCGACGACAGTCCGGTTTCCCGCGATATCCTGCGCTGCACGCTGGAAACCTTTGCATTGCGCGTTGTCACCGCCGCCAGCGGCGAAGAGGCGCTTGCCATAGTAGCGGCACAACCCATCTCCCTCATCCTCATGGACATGGAGATGCCGGGCATGGACGGTATCGCCGCCTCGCGCCTCATCTTTGCAGAGAGGCGGCCCGATCGCCGGCCGCGGATCATCATGGTCACCGCCTACGGCCGCGAACACATCGCCAGGGAGGCCACCGCGGCGGGCATCCACGGCTTCCTGGTCAAGCCGGTGGCCAGGGCGGCGCTCTTTGACAGCATCCTCGAGGTCTTCGGCCACGCCGCGCCCCGGGCCCGCCAGCCCATGCCCGGCGAGGCCGCCATCCCCGGCTTCCCGCACGCCCATATCCTCCTCGTCGAGGACAATCCCTTCAACCAGCAGGTGGCCAGCGAACTCCTTTCCCGCACCGGCTGCCGCGTCACCCTCGCCGCCAGCGGGACGGCGGCCGTCGAACTCACCGCCGCCAACCGCTTCGATGTCATCCTCATGGACATTCAAATGCCGGACATGGATGGCTACTGCGCCGCACAGCGCATTCGCGAGACCGGCAACTCCACGCCGATCCTCGCCCTGACCGCCAACGCCATGACCGAGGACCGCGCCAGGTGCCTCGCCGCCGGCATGGACGACCATCTCGGCAAACCCATCGACCCCGAGCAACTCTACCGCCTCCTGCGCCGCTGGCTGCCTGAAAACGGCGCACCGCGAGACGACATGTCCCCAGCCCTTCATGGCGACACGGCAAATGAAGACGTGCCGCGCATCGTCGGCATCGACAGTCTTGCCGGGCTGCGCTGTCTCGGCGGCAACCGCCGCCTCTACCGTCAGCTGCTGATCAAATTCGTCAGCGATCACCGCAACGATCTCGAAAACCTTGCCACCTGCCTGCAGAGCGGGGAGAAGGGCCGCGCCCGCCATATCTGCCATACGCTGAAGGGAATATGCGGCAGTCTCGGCGCCACCTCCCTGCAGCAGCGGCTGGCGGCGCTGGAGGAAGCGCTGCAGCGCGAGGATGCCGCCGTCGGCCATGGTCTCGCCGAAGCGACGCGGGAACTGAAAAAGCTCTGCGAACGGATAGCCGACAGGCTGCAGCCGCTGCCGGTCATCGCCACGTGCCAGTCCGAGCATTTCGGGCCAGCCGATACCAGCCTTCTGCAACAGCGCCTGGAGGAGCTGAAAGCTCCCCTGCAACACGGCAAGCCTCGGGAGAGCGAGGCCATTCTCGCCAGTCTGCTGCAGCAGCCCTGGCCTGCCGAGATTGGCGACCTGCTCACCGCCCTCGCCGCACGGGTGAAAAAATATCGCTTCAAGGAGGCGCTGCAGTTGACCACAAAGCTGCTCGCCAACCTGCAGTCACCCCCGGGAGGATGATATGAACCGCCAGCGGCAGTGTTCGATCCTCATCGTCGACGACACCGAAGAAAACGTCGACATCCTCATTGACACCCTTGGCGACCTCTACGACCTCAGCGTCGCCATCGACGGCGAGAGCGCCCTGGAAATGCTGGCGACGATGACCCCGGATCTCATTCTCCTCGACGTCATGATGCCGGGTCTCAACGGTTACGAGGTCTGCGAGCGTCTCAAAGAGGAGACCCGCACCCTGAAGATCCCGGTCATCTTCCTCACCGCCCTGGGGGAGGCGCAGGACGAGGAACGGGGCCTGTCGCTCGGCGCGGTCGACTATATCGCCAAGCCCTTCAACCCCTTCCTCGTCAAGGCCCGCGTCAAAAACCATCTCGAACTGAAGATGCACCGCGACAACCTCGAACTGCTCGTGCAGCAGCGCACCACCGAGCTCGAGTTGACCCAGGAAGTGACCATCGAGAGCATGGGCGCACTGGCGGAGTACCGCGACCCGGAAACCGGCGGCCATATCCAGCGCACCAAGTATTATGTCAAGGCGCTGGCCCTGGAACTGCGCAAGAACCCCAGATACGCCGAGGAACTGGACCCGCAGACCATCGATGCCCTGTACAAGTCGGCCCCGCTCCACGATATCGGCAAGGTCGGCGTCCCCGACCATATCCTCCTCAAGCCAGGAAAGCTCAGCGAGGAGGAATTCGAGGAGATGAAGCTGCATACCGTCTATGGCCGAAACGCCATCGCCAAGGCGGAGAAGAAACTGGGTGGCAACTCCTTTCTGCACTACGCCCTGGAAATCGCCGAGAGCCACCAGGAAAAATGGGATGGCAGCGGCTACCCCAACCGCTGGGCCGGAGAGAGGATCCCCCTCTCCGGGCGGCTCATGGCCCTGGCCGATGTCTACGACGCCCTGATCAGCAAAAGGGTCTACAAGGCACCTTTCAGCCACTCAAAGGCCAGGGCGATTCTCATCGAGGGACGAGGAAAACACTTCGACCCGGATATCGTCGACGCCTTTCTCGCCATCGAAGAAGAGTTCCGTCAAATAGCCCTCAAATATGCCGATTATCCCGAGGAAGTGGATGCCCTGAAACGCTGAGCCCGGTTTTCTCGGGCGAGAAAACCGGGCTCGGTGCTGCGCATGTTGGCAGAGGCCTCAGGACATGCCGAGGTAGGCCTTCTGCACCGCCTTGTCGTTTCTCAGCTTCTCGGCGGAATCGCTGATGGTGATCTCGCCGGTCTGCAGCACATAGCCGCGGTGGGCGATGGACAGGGCCATGAGGGCGTTCTGCTCGACGAGGAGGATGGTGGTGCCCTGCTCGTTGAGCTTTCTGACGATGTCGAAGATGAGCTCGACGAGAATCGGCGCAAGCCCCATGGACGGCTCGTCGAGCATGAGCAGCTTGGGGTCGAGCATCAGCCCGCGGGCGATGGCCAGCATCTGCTGCTCGCCTCCGGAGAGCGTGCCACCGAACTGGTCGATGCGCTCCTTGAGGCGGGGGAAGAGGGAGAAGCCATGCTCCATGCGCTCTTCGATGACATGGCGGTCGGTGAGGGTGAAGGCCCCCATCTCGAGGTTCTCCTTGACCGTCAGAGTGGGAAAGATACCGCGCCCCTCAGGGACATGCACCATGCCGTTGGCGACGATTTCGTGGGCATCCATTTTGGAGATGTCGTTGCCGTCGAAGGCGATACGCCCCACCTTGGGGTGCATCAGCCCGGAGATGGTGCGCAGGGCGGTGCTCTTGCCGGCGCCGTTCGAGCCGATGAGGCAGACGATCTCGCCCTGGTTCACCTCAAGCGAGATCCCCTTCAAGGCGTGGATATGTCCGTAGTAGCTGTGGATATTGTCGATTGTCAGAAGACTCATTGTAGCTTCTCCTCATGCTGCCCGGCGACGGCACCGCGACCGAGGTAGGCTTCGATAACCTTGGTGTTGTTGCGAATCTCCGCCGGGCTGCCCTGGGCGATCTTCTCGCCGTAGTCCATGACGCAGATATCCTCGGAGATGTTCATGACCACGCGCATGTCATGCTCGATGAGGAGGATGGTGATGCCCATGTTATCGCGAATGTCCCGGAAGAGCTTGATGATATCCTCGGTTTCCTGAGGGTTCATGCCGGCCGCGGGTTCGTCGAGGAGCAGCAGCTGCGGGTCGGCAGCCAGCGCCCTGGCGATCTCCAGGCGCCGCTGGGCACCGTAGGGGAGGTTTTTGGCCAGCTCGTTCTCGACATTGTTGAGACCGACATACTTCATCAGGCGCAGGGCCTTGACCTCGGCCTCCTTCTCCTCGCGGTTGAATCCCGGCAGGCGCAACAGGGTCTGCAGTGGCGACTGCTTGAGGTGGACGTGCATGCCGACCATGATGTTCTCGATGACCGTCATGTCGGCAAAGAGGCGGATGTTCTGGAAGGTCCGTGCGATGCCGCAGGCGGCGATCTGGTCCGTACGCAGACCGACCAGGGACTTGCCGTTGAATTTGATGGTGCCGGTGTCGGGGCGATAGATCCCGGTGAGGGTGTTGAAGAACGTCGTTTTCCCGGCACCGTTGGGACCGATGATGGAGACGATCCGCCCCTTCTCGAGGGAGAAGGTGACGTCGCTGATCGCCTTCAAACCACCAAAGGTCTTGGTGATATTTGCCATTTCAAGTAATGCCATGATCGCGGTTCTCCTTATTTGGTCTCGTCCATGGACACATCCCGTTTACGGCGCTTGGCGGGTATCAGCCCCTCCGGCCGGAAGATCATCATGATGATGAGGATGAGGCCGAACAGCAGCTTCTGGTACTTCGCCGGGTCGAGCTGTGTGGAGAGGTCCTTCCAGGCGAAGTTGATGACCGGGATGACCGCATCGCTCTGGCGGAGGTCGTTGAGGTAGAGGGAGAAGCCCTGCAGCACCTGGAGGTTGAGGATGGTCAGCACCGCCGCCCCGAGGATGACCCCGGGAATGGAGCCGATGCCACCGAGGATGACCATGGAGAGTACGCCGATGGACTGCATGAAGTTGAACGACTCCGGGCTGATGAAGGTACGGCTGGCGGCGAGCAGCACGCCCATCAGGCCGGCGAAGGAAGCGCCGACGGCGAAGGCCAGCAGCTTCATGCGCACGATGGGGATGCCCTGGGCGACCGCGGCGATCTCATCCTCGCGCACCGCCGTCCAGGCACGGCCGATCTTCGAGTCGTCGAGCCGCTTGGTGACGAAGATGATGGCGATGATGACCAGCAGGGCAAAGAAATAGAACATGACGTTGTACATATCGGCCAGTTTGACTTCATGGCCGATGACGCCGCCAAAGAGCGAGTTGAACAGGTCGACGACCCATTCCGGCATGGTCGGTCGCTGGATCGGGGTAATGCCCTGCGGCCCGTTGGTGAGGTTGATCGGCTTGTCGAGGTTGTTGGCGAGGACGCGGATGACCTCGCCGAAGCCGAGGGTGACGATGGCCAGGTAGTCGCCCTTGAGGCGCATCACCGGCAGTCCGAGGAGGATGCCGGTGATGGCGGCGATGATCACCGCCACGAGAAGGAAGAGATAGAAGGCATCACCCGGCAGCAGAAAGGGCAGGTCCGGGGGCTGGGTGCCAGGGGCGTAATTGAGCACATAGAACTGCTGCGAGCCGAAAAAGGCCCAGAGATAAGCGCCTACCGCATAGAAGGCGACATAGCCGAGGTTGAGCAGCCCGGTGAAGCCGACGACGATATTGAGCCCCAGGGACAGTGCGGCAAAGACGCTGATCTGGAAAATGACCTCGAGGTAGAAGATGTTGCGCACGCCGATGACCGGAATGATCACCAGGGCCAGCAACATCCCGACGAGGATCTTGAAGCGGTTGTCGGCCCGGAAGAAATAGAGCGACAACAGGGATGAGATGAAGACGAGGAAGGCCAGGTTCGAACGCGGCTGCGAGTAGACCAGATAGGAGCCGGCCACGACATGGAGGAGGATGACGACATACCCCACCAAACCCTGGTTCAATTTATCGAACACTTCTTTGAAGGACGTTGCAGCCATGAGGTTCTCCTATGCTTTCTGACCGACGTTTTTGCCCATCAGGCCCTGCGGTCGGAAGATGAGGACAAGGATTAGGATGCTGAAGGCGAAGATGTCCTTGTATTCGGAACCCGCCGCCCCCATGGTGAAGACCCCGAGATAGGAGCCGGCAAAGGTTTCCAGGAGTCCAAGTATGATGCCGCCGAGCAGAGCCCCGGTCATGTTGCCGATGCCGCCGAGCACCGCCGCGGTAAAGGCCTTGATACCCGGGAAGAAGCCGATGAAGGGGTCGATGCGGGTGAACTTGAGGGCGTAGAGCAGACCGGCCGCGCCACCGAGCAGACCGCCGACGAGGAAGGTGATGGAAATGATGCGGTTGACGTTGATGCCCATCAGGCTCGCCGTGCGCATATCCTGGGAAACGGCGCGGATGGCCTTGCCGACCTTTGTCGCGTTGACGAGGTAGTTGAGGGCGATGAGCATCAGCACCGCGGCGACGATGACGATGATCGACTTGACCGAGATGCCGATGAAGAGCTTCGTGGCGCCAAGGGTCAGTTTGCCGGTGATGCGGTCGTCGAAGTTGCCGAAGGTGGGGATGATGCGGTTGAACTGTCCAGTGGTCAGACCCTCGACGAGGCGGATGAGGTCCTGAAGAAGAAATGAGACGCCGATCGCCGCGGTCAGCGGCACCAAGCGGGGCGCGTTGCGCAGGGGGCGATAGGCGATTTTTTCCACGGTAACGGCGAGACCGCCGGCGGCGAGCATTGCCAGCAGAATCGCGAGACTGAGGTAGGCATAGGCCATGAACACCGACGCGCCGGAGAGCACCCCGAGCGTCTGCAGGAAAATGAGCACCTCGACGCCGACGAAGGCGCCGACGGCGAAGATCTCGCTATGGGCGAAGTTGATGAACTGCAGCACCCCGTACACCATGGTGTAGCCGAGGGCGATAGCGGCGTAGACGAAGCCGATGGTCAAGCCGTCGATGACCACCTGGGGAAGATTGGAGAGGGTATAGGAAAAGAGGGAAACGTTGAGCTTGTTGACCAGGGCGGTGCCGACGGCAGTCTTGTCGAGAACGAGGGCGAGGATGAGGATGATCGCCGACATGACGGCGGCGCTGCCCAGGGAAAAGGCGAGCATCTGCCCGATGGGCCGCACTAACTCTTTGACATTGAGGTATCTAAGGAATTGTTTCATATGTACTCCCCAGAGTTGATAAAGAACCGGCCCTTTACTCGCTTGGGCAAAGGGCCGGGACAAGGAACCTAGGAAGTCTTACTTGGGAGGCGCAATCTCGAGGGTCTGGACGATGGGATTGCTGGCCCACGCGGCCGGATCGGCGGATTTGACCTGGATGACGAAGTAGAGGGCTTTCTCGGGATCGCCGATGTCGTTGAAGGTGTAGGTGCCGGTGATGCCTTTGTAGGCCTTCAGGGCACGGACAGCCTTGGCGACCGCCTCACGAGTGGGAACCTCGTTCTTGTTGGCGGCGGCGGCCATCTCGATGGCCTTGAGGGAGATGCCCATGGAGTCATAGCCCTGAGCGGCGAAGGGCTGCGGGTCGGCGTTGTACTTGGCTTTGAAGTCGGTGATGAACTTGGCGGTGCCCGGATAGACGGAGGCCGGACCGGAGACGGTCGAGTAGTAGGTGCCGGCGCCAGCGATCAGGGTCTTGCCACCGATCTTGGCGGCGTCGGGGGAGTCGAAGCCGTCATCGCTGAGGAACATGCCCTCGTAGCCCCTCTCGCGGGCTTGCTTGAAGAGTACCGCGGCCTGGAAGGCCATGCCGCCGAAGTAGATGAGGTCGGGGTTGCCGGCGACGATCGGCGACAGCAGGGCGTCGAAGTTGGCTTTCTCTTCGGTGCCTTCGAAACCGAGAACCTTGATCTTGTTCTCTTCGGCGCGTTTCTTGAAGAACTCGGCGATACCCTGGCCGTAGGCAGATTTGTCATGGACGACGAAAGCGGTCTTGACGCCTTTGGCGGCGGCGAAGTCGGCGCCGACCACACCCTGGACGTCATCGCGACCGACGATGCGGTTGACTTCGAGATAGCCGCGGGTGGTGACTTTGGGGTTGGTGTTGGCCGGGGAGACGTTGACCAGGCCGGAGGTATGGTACACCTCGGAGGAGGGAATCTGTACGCCGGAGTTGTAGTGACCGACAACGGCGAGAACCGCCGGGTCGGAGACGATGCGCTTGGCGTTGGCAACGCCGGCATCGGGGTTGGCCTGGTCGTCGAAGGGGGCGAGTTCGACCTTGAAGCCCATGGCCGCGAGAGGCGCGCCCAGCTGCTCGAGTGCCAACTCGGCGCCACGCTTGATGTCAACACCGACAACCGACTGATCGCCGGAAAGCGGGGACTGGGTGGCAACCTTGACGACCTTGTCGGCGGCACCGGCTGAGCCGATCATCGCCAGCGACAGGCCGGCGGCTACCATCATGGAAAACAAGGAATTCCTACGCTTCAACATACTTTTTCCTCCAGTGTTGATACAGCTTTTTGCTTCTGTAGACCCGTGACGACCTCCGGGAAGCGGCATTTCGCCCCGCGGGACGCCATTGGTATCCTCAACGACCCTGACTTTGGAGCATGTTTGCAGAGGGGAAAATCGGTATACTGAAATTGAATACATTCGATCTCTGCACCGATTTTCCGCCCCTCCGACAGCGCCTTCATGCTAGCTGATTGGTCTTGGCGACGCAACCATTTTTCCGGGCTTTTCCCCGGCGTGAGAAATTTTTTTCCATCCTGCAAAAGCGTCGCCCGGCCCTGATTTTTGCACATTTTTGTGCAATTTTTCGATGCCGCCAAGACCCTGGAGGTTCGCCAGCACCAGTGTTGCCCAGCACGCAAGCTCCGTTTGTCAGTTGCGCAATGTCGCGACGAGACGCGATGGATAGATAAACATATCGAGGACATCGACGATATTACTGGCAACCACATCCGCCGCCATCATGGCCTGGATGGCAGCCCCTTCTTCCTGGACCAGGCAAATGCCAAGCAGGGCCTCGCGCAGCATCAGGGCGTCATTACGGCCGTTGCCAACAGCAACGGTGTTTTTGCTAGCTATATCGACAAGATACTCCAGTTTTCTCTGGTCCTGGCGATCGCTGCCGATAACCGTCAGCCGACAGGGCAAACCGGCGAGCTTCTCAGCCACCGTGCCATGGGTGTCGGCGGTGAGGACGTGGATGTCGATATGGGCGGCGAGAACCAGCAGCCGCTCGGCCACTCCCGGCAGCAACTCGCCGTCGCGCGCCAGGGTGCCGTTATAGTCGAGAAGGAGGTTGGCAATGCATAGCGGCACCCCGCCGGGAATGGCAATGGTCAGCATGGTTTCACTCCATGGCGGGTCGAGGTGAAGACGATCACTGGGGCTGGAGAGCGAAGTGCAGGGTTTCGGGGAACACGAAGACGGTGCCGTCAGCCTTGGGCAGGAACTCGCGCAGCTCCTGCCGCCCCATGGCGTAGCCTTCCTTGACCGCGACGAAGTCGAAGATGCGCGGGTTGCCGACCCGCTCGCGCAGCGTGGCCACCACCGGGGTTTCGCCAAGGACCTCGCCGTTCAAGGATATTAGTGCCCCGCTGGGCTCGGAAGTGATGCGGATACTGTATTTCTTGCGCTCTTCGAGCACGAAGTGCAGATCCGGGGGGATGAGTTCCGCCACCGTCTGATGATAGAGCTGCTCTTTGAAGACCCGCCGCGCGGGCAGATAGTCTTCCTTGACCACCCGGAAGGAGTAGACGCTGTAGTCACCGGCGCGATCTTCGATGAGGGTGTCCATCGGCGTCTCGCCGATGACCCTGTCGTTATAGAAGACCATGGCCCCGGAAGGCTCGGAACTGATGTGCACGATATGCGGCGCCTGCCCGCAGCCGGAAAGATTCAGTACCGCCGCCAGAACTGCCATCGCCAGCCATCGCATCCTGTTCGCCATCGTTTCCCTTCCCTCCCCCATGTATTGGAACCCACCAGCCAACGAGAAATCCCTTGCCTTTCACGACACCACGCAGCATGCTCTGGAGAAAGTGGTTCCATTGTAGCCCGTTTCTCTTAAAAGTACATCCCCACAGAGCCATGAACCCGCAACGACGCGACGTCGACGACGACGAACTGAAGAAGGTCATCGCCGATTTCATCGACCAGGGTCTGGTGGAGAACATCGTCGTCATGTTCCGCCGCGACCCGCGCTACTACTCCTGGACCGGTCACCTGCTGCGCGACCAGCGCCTGTCGGTGCGCCTTGGCATATCGGTGCTCTTCGAGGAGTTGAAGGAACTGCAGCCCGACAAGCTGCAACTGGCGGTCCCCTCCCTGGCGGAATTGCTCTTTGAACACGATCCCCTGTGGCGCGGCGAGGCCCTCTCCCTGCTCGGCATCATCGGCGGAGAGAGCGCCCGGGAACTGGTAAGCCGCCACCTCGACGACCCCGACGCGCAGGTTCGCGAGATGGCGCGGCTGGTGGCCGAGGAACTGGGCTGAGGGCGCCTCCGTCCCAGACCTGGCCAGCAAAAAAAACGGGGAGAGCCGGACCGAGGTCCAACCCTCCCCGCGGGGAGCCGATCACTGCCGGAGACGAATCAATACACTCCGAGCAGGTTGAGGGCGAGCAGAGTCAGACCGACGACGGCGACACGCTTGACGACGAGCGGGCTGACGCGTTTGGCGATCTGCGGGGCGATATAGCCGCCGAGAATCGCCGCCGGGAACATCGCCAAGAAGAAGATCAGGTCGAAGTTGCCGAACTGGTAGTGGCGAATGGTGCTGACCGAGGTGTTGAAGAAGATGGCCAGCAGCGAGCTGCCGACGACGATGTACATGGGCAGACGCAGCGCCACGGTCATCAGCGGCACCATGAACGGCCCGCCGCCGAAGCCGAACATCGACGAAAGCACGGCGATGAGAAAGCCGCCTATACAGCCGACGACCATATTGACCTTGAATTCCTGTCCCCAAAATTCCACTTTCATATCTGTATCCTCCCGAATGTAGGTTACTTATTTCTTCTTGGCCGCTTCCTCGGCCCGCTTTTTGAACTCCTTGAGAATGGCCTGCTCCTTCTTGTTGCTGGCAAGATAGCCGGGAGTGGTCTGCCATGCCATCAAGGCGGCGAGGATAAGGAGAATCCAGCCGAAAGCGAACTTGAACTGCGCCAGGGTGATCATCTCGGTCAGTTTCGGTCCGATGAAGCCACCAAGGAGCATGGCGGCGCCGATGCCGCAGCCCAGCTTCCAGCTGATGAAGTTGATCTTGCTGTAGTTGAAGATACCGCTGCCCTGGGAGAAGAGCACGGTGGGGGTGACGGTGCCGGCGACCACGGTATGGGGCAGGGCCGGGAAGAGGGCGAGGAGCAGGGGGTTCATGATGAAACCGCCGCCGGCGCCCATAAGTACGCCGAAGATGGCCACGGCAAGGGTGAGCAGGAAGGGCCAGATGAGGTTGAGGCTGGTGCCGGCGTTGGCCAGGTAAACGGTGGGGAAGGAAATCTTGTTCTCGAAGGTCTTCACCTCACTCCGGGTCTGCTTGTCGACCACGGCGGCGATCTTGTATTCACCGGGGGCGATACCTTTGCGCAGCGTGAGCTCGGCGGTGAAGGAGCCATCCGGCTTAAGGTCGATCTCCGGGGCGAAGACATTGCCGATGGAGCGGAAACGCGCCTTGACCAGCTGCATGGAACGACCTCGGTTCTGTTTCTCGTCCATGGCCTCGAGCAGCGGTCCGCGGCTGCCGATGATGCTCGCCATCAAGGACGACTGGTGACGGTCGATCTTGATCTTGGCCGGCACGGAATAGGCGGCGTCAGCGCCGAGATCCTTGAGCAGCTTGGAGTAACTCCATTTGTTGCCGAGCTTCTTCTCCTCGTCGATGACCTTCTTGAGGTCTTTGGGGACGAAGATCTTATAGTAGGCAGGCATTTCCCCGGTGATGTAGAAGATATAGGGGCGCTTGCCGGTATCCTTGTCCGGCTCGGCGTCGAAGCGGCTGGCGCGGACATCGTGCCCTTCGGCCCATACCTCGAGGTAGACCGGCTTGCCCGCCGGGGCCTTGCCGGTGACCTTGATCACGCCGCCGTTGCTGATTTCGCTCTTGTCAATGGTGATGGTCGGGGCCGCTGACGCATCGCCCGCCGGGGCCGCCTTGGTCTCGTCAGCCGCCATGGTATTGCTGCCGAACAGCAGTGCCGCCGCCGCCATAACCCAGGGTAAAATCCACGTCCTTTTCTTCATCTTGTCGTTCTCCTCTTCTGTTGGTCGAAATCGGCCGATGGTTACGTTTTCCGGGTCGAACCCGTATCTGCACTGATTTACGTCTCGGTCAGAAGAGCAAGCCCCATGCCAGAGCATCGCCAGCGCCGCCCCTGCCCTGCCGACAGGGCGACAGGACAAGACTGGTCGCCACCTTTTTTGGCCTGTTTTCAAGACTATTGCACTGCCGTCCCGGACAGCGGAGCCATGGCTGAAGGATGCGCCAGCGGCGGCGTGATGACGAGAAAAAGGGCATCGATGCCACCAGCGCCGCCCCGCTGCAACACCATGCCGGCGGAAGCGCCCCGCCATGCAGACGGGCCGAACTGTCGCGCAATGTCCGCAACAACCTGGAATGGCCGTCATTTCCTGAAGAGTCGTCTCCCCCCAGGCGGTGCAACAAAAGTCTTGCACCGCAACATTTCCGGTGCTCGACAGGTGTCTCCCGGAGAACATGGCGATGCATCGCGCTCTTTCCATTTTTAACGAAAACAGCTACAATCGACTCTTCATACGTACCAACACCCCTCCATGGACGAGCCCGCCATGCTTGATCTCATCGACAGAAAAATACTCACCATCCTGCAGCAGGACGGCCGCATCACCAACGCCAAGCTGGCGCAGCAGGTGGGCCTGTCGCCGCCCGCCGTGCTTGAGCGGGTGCGGCGGCTGGAGTCTGCCGGGGTGATCGCCGGCTATGTCGCCCTTCTCGACCGCGAGCGCGCCGGCTTCGGCCTGCAGACCATCGTCATGGTCTGCCTCAGCCATCACCAGATTTCCTCCCTGCAGCGGGTCAAGGAGCGCCTCACCGGCATGACCGAGGTGCTGGAGTGCCACCAGCTCACCGGCGAGGTCGATTTCCTGCTCAAAGTGGCGGTCAAGGACATGAACGCCTACACCAACTTCGTCAACAACAAGCTCTCCGGCATCCCCGGCATCCAGAACGTCAAGACCTCGTTCATCCTCGAGACGTTAAAGAACAACACCGCCCTGAAGCTCCTCCCCGACGACGAGGAAACCTCCCCGGCAAGCTGAACCGAATTCTTCTTCGTCGGTGCTCTTTTGCTCGGATTGGTGTATATCGGGGCAGGCCAGCAAGGCCCCACCGACACCTCACCACCAACCCCCGGAACCCCCATGAAGAATCAGGAAGACCTCCTTGCCCAGCTGACAGCCATCGTTTCCCTCGGCAAAAAGCTCCTCGACGCGGCCCCCGACGACGAACGCCAGAAGAGCCTGGTCAACGAGACCAAGTTCCACGACTTCCGCATCTCCGCCCTCTCTTACCTCGTCCGCGTCTTCGGCGAGGAAAGCACCCTGCACCAGAGCTTCAAGTCGGAGGTCACCCAGGCCACCGCCAGCCGCACGCGGCGCGGCATGGGCATCCTCGCCGCCGCCGAGAAGGAGCTGCGCGGCGACTGGCTGGAAACCACCGCCGGGGCGCTGACCCGCGACATCCTCGCCGACATGCTGCGTCTCGCCAGGGCCCACCTCGATGAGAAACGGCCGCGGGCGGCGGCCATCGTCGCCGGGGCGGTGCTGGAGAAGCACCTGCGCGGCCTGTGCCTCGCCAAAGGCATCAGGATCTATAATGAAGTGGGCAATAAGGCGGTGGACAAGAAAGGCCTGCAGCTGGCCGGCGAGGCCTACAAGAAGAAGCTCTTCGAGCGTAACGACAACAAGGCGATCCTCGCCTGGCTCGCCTCTTGCGAGCAGGCCGCCGACCCGCGCGGCAAGGAACCGGGCATGGACGAGGTCAAGTCGATGCTCGGCGGCCTGGCCAGCCTGCTCAACAGCCTCCGATACTGAGGGCCAGGGCCATGCCGCACCCGCCGCCTCGGCTGCGCCCCGACACGCTGCTGCACATCTATTATGTCGGCGGCATCGTTCCCGCCCATGTGGAGAGCGCCAGTAGAGACTTCGTCGGCAACTGGGTCGAGGATGACTTCAGCTTCCTCTTCTTCACCGCCCCGGCCGACGACGAGGTGGCGGCGATCCTCGCCCGCCACCCCGAATGCGGCCTGCTCGACCGCTACCAGATGACCTATGCCGAGTGGCAGGGCGGGGTGGTGGAACCCATCCGCTGCGGCCGTTTCCTCCTCAACCCCACCTGGATCAAGGCCTCTCCCGCGGAGGGCGAGGTGGCGCTGACCGTCGACTCCGGGGTTGTTTTCGGCAACGGCCTGCACCCCACCACCCAGGCCTGCCTCGAGGCCATCGACATCGCCTGCGCCGGCGGCCGGGTGGGTGTGACACTCGACCTCGGCACCGGCACCGGGGTGCTCGCCCTGGCGGCGGCCAGGCTCGGCTGCGCCAAGGTCGTGGCCGTAGACTTCAACTACCTGGCGGCGGTGACAGCACGGCGCAACGTGCTGGAAAACGGCCTTGCCGAACGCATCGTCGTCGTCAACGGCCGCGCCGAAGAGCACCTGGCCCTCGGTGCCGACCTGCTGGTGGCCAACATCCACTATGCGGTGATGCGCCAGCTGGTGCGGCAGGACGCCTTCCTGCGCTGCCGCTGGTTCGTCCTCTCCGGGCTGCTCAACAGCGAGGCGGCGAGCGTCGTCGACCAGCTGCGCTCGCTGCCGGTGCATATCCTCAAGCGCTGGCAGGGCGACGACGTCTGGCACACCATCCTCGGCATCACTGCCGGGGAGCGTTAGGGAGAGGCGGGGGGATTCAGGAGAGGCTCTGCAGCACTTTCTTGACCAGGTTGCCGTCGGCGGCGCTGCCGAAATGGGCCATGATCGGCTTCATCGCCTGCATGCGGTTGGCATAGGCCGAGAAGTCGACATTGGCGACGATCCACTGGCGGACCTCCTCCTCGCTGACCGCCCTGGGCAGATAGCACTCCATGACGGCCAGAAACGGGCTTTCCTCCTTGCCCTGCGCGGCGAGCAGCTCACGCTCCGATTTGATCAGCTTCTTGACGATCGCCACCACCTGGTCGTCGCTGAGCTCCTTTTCCAACTGGCGGCCGAACTCGCCGATGAGAACGCGCAGCGCCCAAGTGCGGTCGCTGTCCTTGGCCTTCATCGCCACCTTGAGATCGTCCTTGATTGTCGCCTGTAAACCCATGATCGCTCCTTTTGCCTGGTGATTCCATGCCGGGGCCGTGCCGGCCCCCTCGAAAAGCCCGAGGATACCACCTTCGGCCGGGAAACGCAGCAATTTCACGCGACGCCGCCAGAGGGCCGGCAGGTGGAAAAGATGGCGAAGGCGGAGCGAGTCTGCTACACTTTGCGGAAATCATCCGCATCCCCGCCACATCAACGACAAGGTGCCCCATGAGCCTGCTGCCGGCCCTCGAAAAAGAGACCCGTGCCAACCCCGACAGCGCCGTCATCTGGCTGCACGGCCTCGGCGCCGACGGTCACGATTTCGCCCCCATCGTCGAACAGCTGCGCCTGCCTGCGAAAGCAGCTATCCGCTTCATCTTTCCCCACGCGCCATCGCTGCCGGTAACCGTCAACGGCGGCTTCATCATGCCCGCCTGGTACGACGTCTACGACATGCAGATCGAGCGCCGCGTCGACCATCAGGGCATCCTCCGCTCCGCCGAGGCTGTCGCCCGCTTCGTCCTGCGCGAGATGCAGAGCGGCATAAACGCAAAGAGGATCGTCATCGCCGGCTTCTCCCAGGGCGGGGCGGTGGCCTACCAGCTGGCCCTCAGCCACCCTGCCCCGCTCGGCGGGCTGCTCGCCATGTCCACCTATCTGGCCACCGCCGACAGCCTCGCCTACAGCCAGGCCAACGCCGGCCTGCCCATCGCCGTCCAGCACGGCCTCCACGACCCCATCGTGCCGGTGGCCCTCGGCCGCCAGGCCACCGAAATCCTCAAGGCCAAAGGTTATGGGGTGGAGTTCGCCAGCTACCCGATGGAACACGCCGTCTGTCCGCAGCAGATCGCCGATATCGCCCAGTGGCTGCGGCGGGTGCTGCAGCTCGGCCCATCCTGAGGAGGCCCCCCGCCATGGACCCACTTTCCTTTATCGCCGAACAGAAAATCGCCCAGGCCATGCAGGAGCGCGACCTCAACTCGCCCAAATGGAAGGGCCGCCCGCTGCCCCTGGAAGACGACCGCTTCGTCCCCGAAGACCTCAAGATGGCCTACAAGATCCTCAAGAACAGCGGCTTCCTCCCCCCCGAGATCGAGGAACGCAAGGAGATCAAACGCCTCGAGGACCTCATCGCCACCAGCGAGGATGAGCACGAGCGGCTCAGGCAGATGAAAAAGCTCAACGTCCTGCTCATGAAGATCGACGCCCAGCGCCCCTCGCCGGTCAACCTCGCCAGCCAGGACGACTACTACCGCAAGGTGGTGGAGCGCATCACCCTGCATGCCAAGAGCAAACCCAAACCCTGACCCCCCTCCGCAGCGACCATGAAGACCATCGTCCCCGGCCTCGACGAACAACACCTCTCCCAGGCGGCTACCCGCTTCACCAAGGCCTCCCGCGCCGTGGCGCTTACCGGCGCCGGCATCTCGGTGGGCAGCGGCATCGCCGATTTCCGCAGCCCCGGCGGGCTGTGGTCGGTCTTTTCCCCGGACGAGTACGCCACCCTCGAGGTCTTCATCAGCGACCCGCACAAAGCGTGGCGGCTCTACCGCGAGATGGGCCGCAGCCTGCTCGGCAAGAAGCCCAACCTCGGCCACAGGGTGCTCGCCGACCTCGAGACCCAGGGCCTGCTCAAGGGGGTGGTAACACAGAACGTCGACACCCTGCACCAGGAGGCGGGCAGCCGCAACGTCCTCGAGATCCACGGCGACCAC
This sequence comes from Desulforhopalus sp., assembly GCA_024710585.1. Classification (GTDB taxonomy): domain Bacteria; phylum Desulfobacterota; class Desulfobulbia; order Desulfobulbales; family Desulfocapsaceae; genus Desulforhopalus_A. The sequence continues at coordinate 12,311 of JANJUM010000038.1, read as the reverse complement.
CGCAACCTTCACTGCCTGCGATGCGGCCGCCTCACCCCGGTCAGCGAGGAGCACTACCAGCAGGAGGCGGTGCCGCACTGCGACGCCTGCAGCTTTCCCTACAAGCCCAACGTCGTCCTCTTCGGCGAGTCGGTGCGCCATCTGCACCGCATCGAGGAACTGCTCGCCAACTGCGACCTGCTCCTCGTCATCGGCACCTCGGCCCAGGTCTACCCCGCCGCCGGCCTGCCCGAGCTGGTCAAGCACCAGGGCGGGCTGATCTACGAGTTCAACCTCCAGCAGTCCCTGTCGGTGCCCGGCTCGCAGGACACCCTGCCGCTCTCTGACTTCTTCTTCCAGGGCGACCTTGGCGCCACCCTGCCGCTGTTCGCCAAAGCGGTCGAAGAGCAGCGGCCGGCCTGATTCGCAGCCCCGCCTAAAGCTTCCCCGGCGCCGCGCCGACAAGAAGGGTGGCGGGTCAAGGCCACCTGCCACTTTTTTTAGCCCGAAACATGACGGGCCCGGTTTTCTTTGCTAAAATTCGACAGGTGCGACCACCTGCAACGGAGCGCCGACATCAGCGGCACAGGCACCAACCCTGCCGCGAGGGGGAATGAGATGCTGTTTTGCAAAGACTGCGGCGTGGCCCTGGGCATCTTCGGCAAGGACGAGCGCGACTATTGCCCGGCCTGCGTGCAGCATCATAAGCCGCCACCGCCTGCGCCATCCCTCCTCGCCGCGCAGGACGAGTTCCTCGCCGACGCCGTGCTCTCCCTCGAGGAAGGGCGCCTGGTGCTGCGCTCCAAGGAAGGCTGGGAACTATGGAGCGGCGGCAGCATCGACCTCAAGACCCTCTTCGCCCGGGCACGGCGCATCTACGCCATCCGCCTGCGGCGCCAAAAGAACTAGCGGGAGCACAGCCACCATGACGGTCGCCATCTCCATCGGCTCGGGCAAAGGCGGTACCGGCAAGACGATGATCATCGCCAACCTCGCCATCCTCCTCGCCAAGCGGGGCAAGAAGGTCTGCCTCGTCGACCTCGACCTTGGCGGCGCCGACACCCACATCCTCCTCGGCCTGTTCGAGCCGAAGCGAACCCTCACCGATTTCTTCACCCGCCGCGTCGACAGCCTGGCCGAGGTCGTCCACACCTTCCCCTCGCTCTACGGGCTGAGCTTCATCCCCGGCAGCGGCGACACCCTGCAGACCGCCAACATCAACTTCCAGGAGAAGCAGCGCCTGCTGCGCGGCCTGCAAGACATCGACTGCGACGTCCTCCTCCTCGACGTCGGCGCCGGCACCAACTACCACGCCCTCGATTTCTTCATGCACTCCGATCTGCAGGTCTGCGTCGCCCTGCCCGACCCGACCTCGATCATGGACCTCTACACCTTCCTGCAGCTGGCCACCATCCGCAAGATGCTCGCCTCCTTTCTCTCGCAGAGCGAGGTGGCGGCAACCCTGAAGAGCCGCAGCTTCCAAAGCCTCGGCGAGGTCTTCGAGCTGGCCGAGGCTACCCAGGCCGGCTCGCGCGAGAAGGCCCAGGAGGGCCTGCGCTACTTCCACCCGCTGCTGATCGTCAACCGCGACCGGGCCGGCGGGCAGGTCAACAAGACCAAGCTGCGCATGATGGTCGGCAAGTACCTCGGCATCGATATTCCCGAGTTGGGCGACATCCCCGAAGACGACAAGGTCGACAGGGCCCTCAAGGGCTTTCTGCCGGTGTGCGAGATGTATCCCCAGACCCCCGCCTCCCAGGCGCTGCAGGCCATCGCCCAGCGGCTCGACAAGGTCCTGTCACTCTTTGCCGACAAAGCCCCGGCCACTGCCGCCGGCTGAACGCGAACCGCTCAGCCCTGCCGGCAGTCGAGGGTGGCGCGCAGCAGGAAGAGGCCCAAGGGGATGGCCGCGGCCAGCGTCAGGGCCGCCAGATGGGGGAAGATGACCCCGGTTTCGGGGGAGTAGAGGAGCAGGTAGGTGACCAGGAGCGGGGCCTTGTCGAGTTGCAGAAAGGCGAACAGGGCGAGCACGAAGCGGCGCATCAGGTCGGGATGGCGCTCCGAGCCGCCGCGCGTCGCCCGGTAGAAGAGAAAAGCCGACAGGGTCATGCCGGCGACAAAGAGGCAGGTGCCGATGAGCACTTCCGCGGCCAGGGTGTCGGCATCGGCCGAGCGGCGCAGGGCGTCCGAGGGGAACCAGTAGACCGACGAACCGAAGATGCTGGTCAGGTAACAGGCGATGGCGGCGACGAGGCTCTTGAAATGCCCCGCCGAGACCTCGACCTGCGGCGCCGGATGGAATGAGCCGAAGAACAGCGGCAGGACGAACAGCAGCAGCACCAGGCCGATAGCGAAAAAGGGCCAGGCGGGCGCGGTCTGGTGCAGCGGCAGGAAGAGAAAACCGGCGCTCTTCTCGGGGAAGATGAAGAGCACCCCCAGGGCGATGGCGCACAGGGCGGAAAAGCCGAGCAGAAAGGCGGTCATCAGCCGCGCCAGGCCGGTGATGTAAGCCAGCCCCCCCACCAGAGAGGTAAAAACCGCGATAACGATGCGTACGATCATCGTTTTCCCCGCGCCGTTCTCCGCCCGCCGCTATCCCCGCCTTCCTCGATGAAGAGCACTTTGCCTCTCAGGCCGCCAAAATGTGTGGCGCGGGCAGTGCAGGCGCGCGACGGGACGGCCAGCTCCCCTTCTCGCAAAGCCGATGTACAGCGATTAACATCACAGCAAAACTACTGCACCAGGGGGCACTGCGCAAGTGCGCCGCGGCGAAAAGAGGGCCTGCCAGGGGAGGTATCCCGGCCGGGCAAAGCACACGACACTGGCCTGCCGGGGTTACACGGGGAGAATTGCGGCCATCGCGGCCGGGGAGATGAAGGGGACATAGACTGCCCCGCAGAAGGAGGTCCGCCGCCTCTCGTGAACCGACAGCGGCCTCCTCTTTGCAGGTGTGGCGGAACACCCTCTCAGGCGACGACCTTTCCGGCCCGTACCGCCTTGATATACTTCATGCAGAAGTTGTCGTTGCCCTTGAGCATGTCGGCGGTGGTGGTCAAGGCCATGAGGTCCTTGTCGAGGGGGTCCATGATCGCCGAGTCGAAGCCATGGGCGACCATCATCGCCAGGAAACAGCGGTTGATGATGCGCCGCTGCGGCAGACCGTAGGAGATGTTCGACAGCCCGCCGGTGATATGCACGCCGGGGACCTCGGCGACAATGCCCGCCACCGCGTCCATGGCCATGCTGCCGTTGCGGATATCGACGCTCATCGGCTGGATGAGCGGATCGATGAAGATATCGTCACGCTTGAACCCGGCCTTCTCGAGCTCGGCCACCAGCTGGCGCGCGCGAGAGATGATATCCTCCGCCGATTTCGGCATCCCCGAGTCGTCCATGCACAGGGCGATAATGCGGCACTCCTTGCCGGCGAGATAGCGCATCATCGGGGCGAAGCGGTCTTTTTCCAGGCTGATGGAGTTGATCATCGGCTTGCTGCCGACCAGCCCATAGGCCATCTCGAGGATATTGGGATCGGGGCTGTCGAGGCACAGGGGCAGCTTGGTCGCCGACTGCACCACGTCGATCAGCCAGCGCATGTCCGCCTCCTCGTGGCCGATGCGCGCCCCGGCATTGACGTCGATATAGGTCGCCCCGGCGGCATCCTGCTTCTTGACGTCATCGGTGATATAGGCCGCGTCGCGCTCGGCGACCGCCGCCTGAACTTTTTTCAGCGTCGTGTTGATGCGCTCGCCAATAATCGTAAACATGGGCACCTCCCTTTTTGCGCGCTGTCGCGCCTGGGGTTATTTGTTCAACAGGCTCTTGGCGAGCTTGCTGGCGCTGCCGGCATCCGGGGCGTAGCCGTCGGCGCCGATCTCGTCGGCGAAGGCCTGGTTGACCGGGGCGCCGCCGACGATGATCTTGAGGTTCTTGCGCAGGCCGCTCTCCTCGATAGTTTCGATGGAGCGTTTCATCATCGGCATGGTGGTGGTGAGCAGGGCGGAGAGGCCGACGATGTCCGGCTGGTTCTCGACGATGGCCTTGACGAAATCCTCCGGGGAGATGTCGACGCCGAGGTCGATGGTCTCGAAGCCGGCGCTTTCCATCATCATTTTCACCAGGTTCTTGCCGATGTCGTGCAGGTCACCCTTGACCGTGCCCAAAACCACCTTGCCGACCTTGGACGACTCGCCGTCGGCGAGCAGTGGTTTGAGGACCTCCACCGACTCGCCCATGGCCTGGGCGGCCATCAGCACCTCGGGGATGAACATGTCGCCGCTCTCCATCTTCTCGCCGACGATATCCATGCCGGCGATGAGGCCGTCGTTGAGGATAGCGGAGGCGGACACGCCTCCGGCCAGGGCCTCGCGGACCATTTGCTGCAGCAGTTCGCCGTCGCCGGCGATAAGGGTTTCGGTGATTGCGCTCAGTTGAGACATAGCGTTACTCCTTGAGAATGTTCCCAGATGAATGAGAGTGCGGCCCCCTCGCGGAGGTGTCAGCCGCGCCCTCGTTGTTCCCGTATGAGTTCACGAACGAGATTGCCAAAGAGGCCGAACATAACGAACAGAAAGGGCAGTGCCCCGAGGATCGAGGCGGTCTGCAGGGCCTTGACGCCGCCGGAGGCGACGAGCACGCAGGCCAGCGCGCCGAGCACCACCCCCCAGAAGAGGATCAGCGGGCGATTGCCGCTGGCGCTCGAAGTCGCCCTTCCGCCGGTGGTGAACATGGCGATTACCAGAGTCGCCGAATCGGCGGAGGTGATAAAGAAAGAGACGATCAACAGGTTGGCGAGGATCGTCGTCACCTGGAAGCCTGGCAGATGCCTGAGCGTCTCGAAAAGCGCCGCTTCGATGCTCTGGCCGACGGTGTCCACCAGCCCGACGTTGTCGAACAGCTGCATATGCATGGCGGTGCCGCCGAGGGCGGTGGCGAAGACAAAACTGACCAGGGCCGGCAGCACCATGACGTAGAGGATGAACTCGCGGACCGTGCGACCACGGGAGATGGCGGCGATGAAGCCTCCGACGAAGGGGGCCCAGGCGATCCACCATGCCCAGTAGAAGATCGTCCAGTCGCTGGTCCACTTCTCGTTGTCGAAGAGCGCCAGGGTGGTGGACAGGGGGACGAGGTTGCGCACATAGTCGACCAGGGCCAGCCCCAGGGACTTGGCCAGGAAGGCGAAAGGCCCGAAGACGAGGAAGAGGAGCAGCAGCAGGATCAGGAGCAGCACGTTGAACTGCGACAATACCTTGATGCCCCGATTGACACCGCTGGCGGCCGAGACGATGAACAGCAGGGTAATGACGGCGATGATCGCCCCGCTGTTGAAGGCGTTCGCTTCGATGCCGTAGGAGATCGCCAGGCCCTTGTTGATCTGCATCGCCCCGAGCCCCAGGGAGGTCACCACCCCCATGACCGTCGCCCACACGGCAAGAATGTCGATGGCGATCAACAGCAGGGATTTCCTCCCCTCTCCACCCTGCCGTTCGCGCGGGCCATCGCCGTCAGCCCGGCCCGCAAAACACCCGGACACCGTCGCCGGCAGGCCACGGCGGAACTGAAAAAAGGCCATCGGCAGCCCCACCGCCACATAGACCGCCCAGGCATGAATCCCCCAATGATAGCAGAAAATCGAGAGAGCCTGACGGGCGGCCAGGACAGTGCCGGCCTCGCCACGGGGCGGGCTGGAAAAATGGTAGAGCGGCTCGGCGATGGACCAGAACACCAACCCGATGCCCATGCCGGCGGAAAAGAGCATCGCCAGCCAGGAAAAGCGGCTGTATTCCGGCATCTCCCCTTCCCTGCCAAGACGTATCCTGCCCCACGGCGACAGGGCGACGAGGATGCAGCAGAGGACGAGGATGTTGACCCCGGAGAGAAACAGCCACCCGAACAGGCGGGTGACCGTCGCCAGCGCCCGTTCACCGAGGCTGCCGAGCAGTTGGGGAGAGAAGACGCCGATGACGATGAAGGGCAATACCAGTGCAGCCGACCCAAGAAATACCCAACTGTCCAGCAATGCCCTCACTCGCTTCATCTGCCCTCTCCTCTCCGGATTGGATTACGATCTGCCTTCTCTCACCCCTGCTTCCGGCGATTGACATACTCGGTCAGATCCTTCTCGATGGCCGCGTCGATATCCGGCTTCTCATACTTGGCGAGGCGCTGGGTCAGCTTGCCGTCGGCCACCTCGTGCAGTTTTTTCTTGCCGCCCTTCGACCAGGCCTCGTAGTTGCTGCGCACCATCAGGTCGGGGAGGAAGAACTCGGTGCGGCACAGCTTGAAGGTCTTGGGGTTGGTGAGATACTGGCCACCCGGACCGGTGCTGCAGATGGTCGCCACGTCGATGCTCTCGTCGGTGATGTCGATGGGCTTCAGCATGCGCCGCACCATGCCGCAGGCCTCCTCGTCGATGAGGAATTTCTCGAAGCTCATGGCGATATAGCTGCCGAGGATGCCGGCGGCATGGAGGACGAAGTTGATGCCGTTGCGTGCCGCCGTGTACAGGGCCAGAGCCGATTCGACGCCGGCCTGGGCATCGGGATAGAGGGCGTCGGTGAGGCCGCCGCCGGAGCGGCTGGGGAGGTTGTAGAAGCGCGCCATCTGCGCCGTGTAGTTGATGTTCTTGGACAGCTCCGGCGCCCCGATGGACAATGCCCCGGTCTTCATGTCCATGGCCGAGGAGGTCGAGCCGTAAATGACCGGCACCCCGGGACGGACCAGCTGGGCCAGGGCGATACCGGTGAGGATCTCGGCGTTCTGCATGGCGAGCACGCCGGCCAGGGTTACCGGCCCGGAAGCGCCGGCCATGATCAGCGAGGCGATGACCGTGGCCTGCCCATGGCGGGCCAGCTCGATGAGGGAGCCAGCCATTTCCTCGGAGAACTGCAGCGGCGAGAGGGAGTTGATCAACGACACCGAGACCGGCTGCTCGACGATCTTCTCCTTGCCGCCCCAGGCGATGGCTGCCATCTCGATGCCGTCGAGGGCCCCCTGCCGGGAGACCGGGCTGCCCATGAAGGGCTTGTCGCAGAGGAGGATATTGGAGAGGGTCATGTCGAGATGGACGGTGGCGGCCGGCATATCCGAGGGCTCGACCATCATCCAGCCGTTCATGTCGATATACTTCGAGGTCTGCACCAGGCGGCAGAAGGTGTCGTAATCCTCCATCCGCGCCTCGCGCTGCGTGCCGGCGCCGTCGATGATGTACGGGGCACCGTAGCCGGGCACGAAGACGAAGTCGTCGCCGCCGATGATGACGCTCTTCGCCGGGTTGCGGGCGGCGACGCGAAAGGAGGCCGGCACCGTGGCCAGCGCGTCCCTGATCTGGCTCTCGGTGGGGAACACCGTCTTGTTCTCCACCCGGTAGCCGTGGCGTTTGAAGATCTCCAGCGCCTCCGGTTCGTTGACGACGATGCCGCTCTTTTGCAAAATGGCCATGGCGGCGTCATGGATTTTGGTCATCTGCGCGACCTGCAATTCCTGCATCCTGTCGTACATTTCAGTCTCCTTGGACAAGGGGGAAACGAGCCGATTCGCGACACCAGGGGCCATTCCTGCCAGCCCCCTGCCGGTCCGCTCGTCATTGTTGGTACGATTGCCGTTGCTTCAGCCCCTGCCTGCGGTTGTTGCCGCAGAGGGTGGAGGCGAAGGGCGTCTTCCTGCCGCCTTGGCCGTGGCCAGGCGATTTCCTCTGCCACAGGAGGTTAGCAAACGACATGCCCGCGAAGGCTTTTTCCTTACTGATGACAACAACCTGATACATAAGGATATTTTTCCGGAAACTACGCCGCCTGGCTTCAGCGCTGTCAAATTCTCTTTCGGTGAAAATATTTTTTCACTGAAAAATCGGACCAGGGCGACAGCTTTTTTTCACAGCAACAGCCAAAGGCGGCGGGCACCGCCCCGCTGCGAGTATCAGAGGAGAAAATCGAGGCGGGTGAGGTGATGCTTTTTCATCTTGTAGGTGAGCAGCTGCCGCGAGATGCCCAGGGCGGCGGCGGCACGGCTGACGTTGCCGCCCTGCTGGCGCAGGGCCCGCTGCAGTGCCGCTTTTTCGGCATAGTGCTGCTCCTCGTGGAGGGTCTTGGCGGCGGTCGCCGCTGCCTGGGCCGGCGCCCCCTCCTCATTGCGAGGCGCCACGGGCTCGGGCTGGCGGCCACTCTCCGTCGGGGCCGACGGAGGCGCAGCACCGTCGGCTTCGACGTTGAAGGCGTCGAGGGAGGCGGAAAAATGTTTGAGATCGATCTGTTCGCCCAGCCCGACGATATTCATCGCCCCCTCGAGGAGGTGCTCGAGCTCGCGCACGTTGCCCGGCCAGCCGTAGCCGACGAAGAGCTCCATCACCGCCGGCGAGACCGCCTGCACCTGGGTGCCGAAGGTGGCATTGAGGCGGGCGAGAAAGTGGCTGACCAGGGCGCCGAGGTCGTCCTGGCGCTGGCGCAGCGGGGGGATCTTGACCATGACCACGCCAAGCCGGTAGAAGAGGTCGACACGCAGTTCCCCTTCCTTGATGGCGTCGCGGGGCGGCTTGCCCACCGAACTGACGATTTTGATGTCGAGGTCGATCTCGCGGTCGGAGCCGAGCCGCGCCACCTTCTTCTCCTGGAGCACACGCAGCAGCTTGGCCTGCAGCGTCAGGGGCATGGCCAGCAACTCGTCGAGAAAGAGCGTGCTGCCATTGGCGCGCTCGAACAACCCGGGGCGATCGATGGCCCCGGTGAAGGCGCCTTTGACGGTGCCGAAGAGCAGGCCCTCGAGGAGATTCTCGGGGATGGCGGCGCAGTTGATGGCCACGTAGGGCTTGCCGCTGCGGCGGCTGCTGTTGTGGATGGCCTGGGCGAAGAGTTCCTTGCCGGTGCCGGTCTCGCCGATGAGCAGGATGGGCGACTTGGAGTCGGCCGCCTCCCTGGCGGTATTCACCGAGCGCAGCAACTCGGCGTTGTTGCCGACGATGTCGGCGAAGGTGTAGCGGGTGCCATTCCTTTTCTGCTGCTGCATGGCACTCGACGAGGGATGGCCGGCGGGGGTTTTGAGCAGCTTGTAGTCGCGCACGAAACAGATGGCCCCCACCATCTGGCCATTGTCGAGCAGGGGAAAGACGCTGTGAATGGTGTGGGCGATGCGCCCATTGACCGTTTTGTAGAAGAAGGTGCGATGACGAACCGGGCTGCGGGTGCGGATGCAGAGCATGATCAGGCTGGTGTCGCCAGACAGCTGGTAGATGTCGACGACGTGTTTGCCGATCACCTGCTGCGGGTCGAGATCGTCGATGCTCGCCTGGGCCTGATTGTAGTAGAGGATCTTGCCCTGGCAGTCGGTGATGATGACCCCATCGTCGAAGTTGTCGAGAACCGAGACGAAGTCGAGATTGCCGACATCCATTGGCCTGGAAAGGGGACGCTGGGTCTGCTGCTCCATACTCTCCTCAGTCTCTCGCGGGGGGCGCGACGGTTGACGTTTTTCGGTGGTGGCGAAGGCACTATGCCACATTTGGCGAAGAAACGGAACCGGCCGGTGATGGCGCCAGCAGCGAAAAAATGGTTACCGCCCGATAGCTGTCGGGTCGGGCCGGCCGCTGAGGGTGCCGAGCAGCACCCGCTCGAGGAAAATGGGCACCCCTCCGGAGGAAGCGACGATGCGATCGTCGACGTGGATGGCCACCGCCGCCCCGCTGGTCCCGGCATGCCTGGCCTCGGCAAGGATGACCCCGCGCAGATGCTCCCGCGCCCATTTCTCGGCGACCTCGAGGCTGGCAAAGGACGGCGCGCCGCTGACGCCGTCGACGACGAAGCGGCCAAGGCCGTCGGGACGGATGGCAAGGCGGCGACGAACGAGGACCTGGCTGGTGATGGCGCCGAGCGCATTGGCGACATCGCCGTCCTCGGGGAGCAGGATGGGGCAGCCGAAACGCCCGCCGGCTCCCGGCAGGAAGAACGCCACCGGGGCGCCGACGCCGATGATCGGGCGCAGGAATGTCGCCTGCAGGCTGTGGCTGTCGGAGGACTTCAGGCCGAGAAGGCAGTCGACGAGATAGCGTGCCGTCTTCGCTCCGCCCTCCCCTTCGCCGGCAAGCGCATGGGGCCCATCCTCAGGCAGACCCTGGCGCAGCACCACATGGTGCAAGAGCTCGGCGGCCAGGGTCTCCTCCACCTGCTTCAGGAGGCGATCGACGAGTTCTGCGGCGCCGCATGCCAAGGCGCTGGCGAGAGCGCCAAGGACCTCCCCCACCACCTCCCCCGGCCATCGACGATAGCTCCCCCTGTAGTGCAGCAGGTCGGTGGGGGTCAGCCCGCACAAGGCGACGGCGCCACCCTGCAGCAGCCGCTCGAGGGGGAGGAAGCGGGCGGCGACCACTCCCAGCTCGGCCGCCACCTCCTGCAGGGCCATGGGTTTTTCCTTGAGCAGGGCGAGGATCGCCCTCTCCCTGCCTTCCACCTGAAGAGAGGGCTGCGCTCCGGGAACAGCATAGAGAAAGGTTTGTTCGCCACGCAGCAAGGAACGTGCGCCCAGCCGCCGCACCGCCTCCAGCATCCCCTGGGGATCGTGCCAGGCGGCGCAGGCCAGGGGCGTGACCCGCTTCGGGCCGATGATGAAGCCGGTTTTCTTCCAGCGAATCAGGCTGTCGCCGCCGAGGCCGACGGTGTGCATGTCGAGGGCGCGCACGTGGGTAAAATAGCCGCCGACCCTGGCGCCGCGCTCCTGCACCGCCACCCGGCCGTGGCGAATTTCGGCGAGGTCGGAGGTCGTCCCGCCCATGTCGACCACCGTGGCATCGGCAAGGCCGGTAAGGATCCTCGCCCCGGCGACGCTTGCCGCCGGCCCGGAGAGGATGGTTTCCACCGGCCGCTCCCGGGCCATGGTCGCCGACATCAGCGTGCCGTCGCCTTTGACGACCATCACCGGCACGTCGATGTTTTGCCTCTGCAGCAGCATTCGCAGGTCTTCGAAAAAACGCAGCATGAGCGGGATGATGCGCGCGTTGAGAACGGCGGTCTGGGCGCGCACGGCAAAATCGAGGCGGTCGGAGAACTGGTGGCCGCAACACACCGCCAGGCCGCATTCCTCTTCGATAATCTCCTTGACGCGCAGCTCGTGAACGGGGTTGATGGTGCCGGCAAACCCGGAGACGGCGAAAACCGACACCTTGTCGTGTTCGACCATATGCCGCACCGCCGCCCGCACTTCCTCCTCGTCAAGCGGCTCCACCTCCCTCCCGCCGATGTCGATATAGCCGGAGATGGCGCGTTTCGGGTGGTGCGCGACCATACTGTGGCAGGCCAGGCCGGCATTGTTCATCAACAAGAGCCCTGTCTTCTGCCCTTCGCCCTCGACGATGGCGTTGGTGGCCAGCGTGGTGGAGACGGCGACCAGCTCGACCTTGGCCAGGGCCCGGGCATCCAGGCCGTCGAGGGCCTCGCCGAAGCCCACCGAGAAATCCCACCTGCTGGTCAGGGCCTTGCTCTTGCAGACGATTTTCTTCTCGCTGAAGTCATAGACCAGTGCGTCGGTATAGGTGCCGCCGGCGTCGATGCCGAGGCCAAAGCGCAGAGCCCGCCCAAGGTGCTCGCCCGCGCCCTCTCCTGCCACGGCAGGGCCTTCCGCCCTGGCGACCCCTGACGCTCCCCGGCCTGGCGCCCCTTCTGCCGGGGGGGCACAGTCGAGTCCGGAGACGAGGGCGGAATACACGGTCACCCAGCCCGGCGGGACGACGAGAATGGCCTCGTCGCTGCACCTGCCAAACAGCAGACGGCGAAGCAGGGAGAGGTCTCCGGCCAGCTCGGCAAAGACCCAGCCATTCTCTTTGGCCATGGATATCGCCCTCTGCCGGGCGACCTCCTGCCTTTTGCCGGAGAGGCCGGTATCGATGAAGGCGGCCCGCTGATAGTTCTTCTTCCACCCCTCGAAAAAGGCGGTGACCCTGGCGGCGCCTTTTGCGCCGAAGCGCTGGAGCAAGGCCTGGCTGCCCATGGTCTCGGAGCCGATATACACCTTGCGGTCGCCCTCCGCCGCGTCGAGCCCTTTGGCCTCCGCCCAGCCGGCCGTCTGATAGAAGGTTCCGGGAAATCTGGCAAACTCCCTGCGGTAGGCCTGGTCGCTCCCCAAAAAGAGCGCGATGCAGTCATGCACGCGGGGAAAGACCAGGGGAACCAGCCCGGCACGGAGGCCGACCGTGCCCTGGCCGCAAATGCCGTAGGCGATGACGATGCGCCGGCAGGAGCTGTCCTTCTCGGCGGCATCGATGGCCTGCTGCAGCCGGCAACGGAGCTCGTCGGGACGGTCGTGCAGCCCGGCGGGAAGAAAGGTGGCGACCAGGGACAGACCGAGGC
>JANJUM010000023.1 GCA_024710585.1 Desulforhopalus sp. | reverse complement strand
GATCCTGTCGACAAGACCGATGGTCGCCTGTTCGGCGGGTACGTAGCAACCCATCTGGGCCATGAGCACAATCAGCGCCGTCTGTCGCAGCACGGTCGACTTTCCAGCCATGTTCGGGCCGGTGATGATGAGGATTTCTTCGCTGTGCTGATCGAGACGGAGATCGTTGGGGACGAACCTGCCGCTGGGCAGGGTCCGCTCGATCACCGGGTGGCGCCCCTCGAGAATGGTGATCTCCTCTCCTTCGTCCACCTCCGGACGACGGTAGTTGAACTTGCAGGCTGCTTCAGCGCAGCATGAATAGTAATCAAGTTGCGCCAGCAGGCGTGCGACCTGCTGGATGCGGCTCGAGTTTTCGGTCAACCTGTTGCGGATGTCGACGAAAAGTTGATACTCGAGAGCGAGACGCCGCTCTTCGGCGCCGAGGATCTTCTCTTCGAAGGCCTTGAGTTCCGGCGTGATGAAGCGCTCTGCGTTGACCAGGGTCTGCTTGCGGATGTAGTACTCGGGGACCTTGGCCTCATGGCTCTTGCCGATCTCGATGAAATAGCCGAAAACCTTGTTGTAGCCCACCTTCAGCTTGGCGATACCCGAGCTCTGCCGTTCGCGGTTCTCCAGATCGAGGAGGAGTCTCTTCTGGTCGGTGAGCAGGAGTACGAGTTCGTCGAGTTCGGCATTGTAGCCTGAGCGAATGAGGTGCCCCTCGCGAAGGCTGACCGGAGCCTCGGGGTTGATGGCTGATTCAAGGAGTTGATGGAGGTCTTCGAGGCGGTCGAACATGTGACGTATTTGCCGCAGCCTGACGGTGTCGCATTGGGCAAGCACGGCGTCGATGGCTGGCAGGCGGGCCAGCGACACCTTCATGGCGAGCATGTCGCGCGCGTTGCCGACGCCAAGTATCATGCGGCTGTTGAGCCGTTCGAGGTCGTAGACGTTTTCCAGCAGTCCGCGCAGCTCTTTGCGCAACGCGCCATTCTTGAAGAAACAGGTGACGGCGTCGAGGCGGGCGGTGATACGCGACAGATCGCGCAAGGGGGCGAGGATATTGGCCTTAAGCAGCCTGGCACCCATCGGCGTGCAGGTGAGGTCGAGGACTGAGAGGAGAGATCCCTGGCGGCCTCCTCCAACCAGGGTCTCGGTGAGCTCGAGGTTGCGGCGCGACGACTCGTCGATGAGCAGAATCGAGTCGGTTGCCAGCGGGATGAGCTTGTCGATATGGTCGATGGAGGTCTTCTGCGTCTCGTTGATATAGTGGAGCAGGGCTCCTGCGGCGCTTATCGCCGCAGTGAAGCGTCCGCAGCCGAAGCCGTCGAGGGAGAGGATGCGGAAATGTTCCAGAAGGAGCTGCTGGCAGTGCTCAAAGTGGAAGAGTTCGTCATCGCGGCGGGTGACGCAGAGCCGCGGCAGGGCGAGTTCGAGCTGGGCCAGGAGGTGGGTCAATCGTGAGTTGTCGCCGGCAGGGCAGAGGCATTCCGCGGGGGTGAAACGCAGCAGCTGGTCGAACAGGCCGTTGTCCTCCTCGGCAGCGGAGAACTCGCCAAGCAAAAACTCGCCGGTGCTGACATCGAGGAGGGCGAGACCACACAGAGGCGAGGCGCCGGCCATGAAGTGGAGGGCGCAGATATAATTGTTATCCTTGCCGTCGAGGAGCTGATCGTCGGTGACTATCCCCGGCGAGACGACGCGGATGACCTCGCGTTTGACGATTCCCTTGGCTAAGGCGGGGTCTTCGACCTGTTCGCAGATGGCTACCCGCTGTCCGGCACGGATGAGCTTCGCCAAATAGCCGGACATGGCATGGTAGGGGACACCGCACATCGGCACCTGGGCCTCGTCACTCTTCCTGCTGCGTGAGGTCAGGGTGATACCGAGAATTTTCGAGGCCTTGATGGCGTCATCGAAGAACATCTCATAGAAATCGCCCATGCGATAAAAGAGTATGGCGTCATGGTGCTGCGCCTTGATCTCGAGATATTGCTGCAGCATGGGGGTGATCTTGGTGATGGTTTCCATGGATGGTCAAGTGGAGGAGATGGCAAGAAAATCGGGGCCGAGCCTGTCGAAGGTGGCGAGAAGATGCTCCGGTATGGTGCGCAGCTCGGCGATGACGGTGATGAAATTGTGGTCGTCCTGCCAGCGGGGCACGATATGGTAATGCAGGTGGTCGGCGATGCCCGCTCCGGCGGGGGCGCCGATATTGCAACCGATATTGAAACCCTGGGGTGAGAGCCGGCGTCTGAGAATGGCGGTGGCCCGTTGCACCATGAGGGTGAGGTCGGCCGCCTCGGCCGGGCTCAGCTCGGTGATGCAGGCGACGTGCCGGCAGGGTGCGACGAGGAGATGACCATTGCTGTAGGGAAAGCGGTTGAGCAAAACGACCACCGTGGCATTGCGGAAGAGGAGAAGCTGTTCCTTGTCCTGCTTTTCATGGCCTTCCGGCTCGAAGAGGCAGTGGCGCGGTTTGGCCGCCAGCCCCTGAACATGCTCTATGCGCCATGGTGTCCACAAGGTCTTCATGGTGTGGGGGGCAGGGTGTGCAGGGAGGGGTGCAGGCCACTCTTGTCGATGCGGAAGATGGCATAGGAGGCAGGGGACCCATGGCGGCCGCTGCCCTGGAAACTGCCGGGGTTGAGCAGCCAGGTGAGGCCGATTCTCTCCAGGGCGGCGGTGTGGGTGTGCCCGTAGATGATGCAGTCGGCCTCGGGGAAGAGGCTGTAGACCCTGTCGACGATATTATGCCGCGGTCCGGCTCCGTGGGTGACGGCAATGGTATGGCCGGCTACCGAAAAGAGCCGCCGCTCCGGCAGTTGCTGTTGCGTCATATAGTTGCACATATTGCCACTGACGGCAACGACCTCCTGCCCGGGAAAAACCGAGAGGATGCCGTAGTCGGTGAGATCTCCGGCGTGGACAATGAGGTCGCAGGCGGAGAAGGCGGCAAGGCAGCGCTGCCGGAAGCTGCTGTCGGGGGCCTGCAGGTGGGTGTCGGAAAGAACGCCGATAAGGGTCATGATGGTTGCCTCGCACTATACACCGTGTCAGTATACCCGCAGTCGGCAGCGCTGCACTGAAAAAGTGCCGGCTGCGGTGGGTGGAGTGTGTCTTCGGGAGAGTCCTGAAAGCGATCTTGGCGGGAAACTGAGTTTTTTTGCTTGCGCAAGTAGCAGGTGCAAAAGTATAATGCTGAGTTTTTCATCTGCTTGCTGCCCTTTTCGCCGCATTTGGCCGGCTTGCCGGTACTACACAGCGCCAACGAGAAAATGGTCAGTCAACGATTCAATCTTAGAGACAATGGAGAAAGACGATGTATTCCGCCTCTGACTTACGCAAGGGCCTCAAAGTGCAGATTGAGGGCTCGCCCTATATTGTTACCGAGTTCGAGTTCTCCAAGCCCGGCAAGGGCCAGGCCCTGTACCGCTGCAAAATGCGCAACATGATTTCCGGCAACCAGCTGGTCAAGACCTATCGCTCCAACGACAAGTTCGAAAAGGCCGAGCTCGACGAGAGAAAGATGCAGTTTCTCTATAATCAGGGCGAGGAATTCCATTTCATGGATACCGAGAACTTCGAGCAGCTGAGCCTCACCCGCGAGCAGATGGGCGACAATGTCAACTTCCTCCTCGAAAACATGGAGGTCGTGGTACTCTTTTTTGGTGGCAGACCCATCGATATCTCCATTCCCATCTTCGTCAACCTCCTGGTGACACGGGCCGATCCCTGGGCTAAAGGCGATACCTCCGGCAACGACACCAAACCTGTTACGGTGCAGACCGGGTACGTTCTGCAGGTTCCACCCTTCGTCGAGGAAGGTGACAAGATCCAGATCGACACCCGCACCGGGGAGTATGTCACCCGGGTCAAAGAGTAAAGCGCAGTGCTCGGCCTCTCCGGGCTGCACCGCCGTGCAGCCCTGCTTCGTCTCATACGAAGGTTTTTTGAAGACGAGGGGTTTCTCGAGGTTGATACCCCGGTTCGTCTGCCCCTCGCCATCCCCGAAAGGCACATAGAGCTGATAGAGGCCGAGGGGCAATTCCTCCAGGCCTCCCCCGAGCTGTGCATGAAGCGCCTTCTCGCCCGCGGCAGCACGCCGATCTTTCAGATCGGGCGCTGCTTCCGCAAAGGGGAGCGGGGGCGGCGGCATCTCGAGGAGTTCACCATGATCGAGTGGTATCGCCGCGACTGCGACTACCACCAGCTGATGGCCGACTGTCGGGCATTGTGCCGCTACCTGCAGCGAGAATGGCCTCAGGATAGGCATCGCGTCAAGTCCTCCGGCCTGAGGTCGATATTTTCTTCCATCGATATCCATGGCGAATGGCAGGGGCTGACGGTGGCGGAAGCCTTCGCGCGCTATTCCCCGCTCCCTCTCGCTGCGGCGCTGAACGAAGACCGCTTCGACGAGCTGCTCAGCGAATATATCGAGCCGAATCTCGGGCAGGGACGCCCGACATTTCTTTATGATTATCCCCGGACACTGGCCTCGCTCTCGCGGGCCAAGCCTGGCGACCCACAGCTCGCCGAACGGTTCGAGCTCTATATCGGTGGAGTGGAGCTGGCCAATGGCTTTTCCGAGCT
>JANJUM010000275.1 GCA_024710585.1 Desulforhopalus sp. | reverse complement strand
GAACAGAGCATTTGTCGCAACACTAACTGCCTCCCTGTTGCTGCTAGCCAGCAGTGGCCGCGCCGAGGTTTTGGGCGGCCACAGGGCATACAAGGTGACTTCCTACGACCTGAGCAGTCTGTTCTCCGCCAGCAGCGACGCAACACCTCGGTATTTCGTCGATTTCAAGCCTCTCCTCATCACTTCCAATGTCGCCGACATCCTCGGCAGCGAACACTTCAGCAACGTCTCCCTCGGTAAGACCCGCCCCGATTCGGCCACCGAAGGCATCGCCCTCTCGGCCACCTTCGACGCCACGCACAAAATCTCCCTGCAGGGCGCCTTCGGCGTCACCCGCAACCACTGGTCGCCGGATACCCTCAACTTCGAGAACGAGGCCAGCTGGGAGGCCAACCTTGGTGTGATCTACAAGCTGCTCGATTACCTTTCCTACGAGCTGCACTTCGGCTATATGGACACCGGCACTCTCTTTACCGATCGAAGCAGCTATACCAACGTCGAGAGCATCATCATGGTCAGCAACCAGTTGACCATGAGCTTCTGAGCGACAGCCGCGCCATCGTTTTCCTCTCCCGTCCACCGACCATGGCCGCGACGGCGGAGTGCCGCCTTCCGGCTGCCGACGTCTCAACGCAGACCAAGCTCACGGGCCAGCAACTGCAGATCGGCCCAGGTCGCCTGCTTCATCTCGGCATTCTGGAGAAGAAAGGTCGGATGATAGGTGGCGATCACCGCCACCGGCTTGCCGCCATGCTCCTGCATGGTATGGACCCTGCCGCGGGCCCGCAGCAGGGTCGTGGCCGGCCCGAGAACGGCGCGTGCGGCCACCGGCCCCATGGTGCACACCGCCTGCGGCGAGGCGGCGGCGATCTGCCGCAAGAGATAGGAACGGCAGCGCTCGATGTGCTCCTCCTCCGCCGCGAAGCCGCCAGGCAGGGCGCACTTCACCACGTTGGTGACGAACACCTCCTCCGCCGGCAACCCGATGGCGGCGAACATCCTCGCCAGCATCGCCTCCTGTTCGACCCCGAAGACCAGTCCCGGCGGCAGACCATCGCCCTCGGCAGCCATCAACCAATCGCCGACGAGAAAGAGGCGCATCTTCGCCAGCCCCCGGCCGGGCACCGGGTAGAGCCGCTGAAGATGCAGGCCGCAGGCCCGGCAGCCGCGAACTTCCTCGGCAATCTCGTCGAGGCTGACCGTAGTCCGCGCCTCCGCCCCCCTCTTCCCCACGGCTCCAGGAGCGGTGGCCCGCGTCGGCTTTGCCGGAGGCGCAGCCAGCGGCTTTGCGGCGTCCTCCCGCCACTTGAAGAGGGCATCGCCCACCCCTCTGCCGGGGTAGCCTTCTATGCCGATATGGCTATGGTAGCGGAGCAGGGCGCGCAGTCCGCAAAGCACGCTGCGGCTGCCGGCCCCGTCCTGTGTGGAAGAATCGCTCATCGCGCAAAGGGGAAATGGCCGATATCCCAGCTGCCGCCCTCGTCGAGAGGGTTGGCGCGGAACGTCCCGAAATAGTGGAAGACGAAGGACTTCGCCTCGGCAGGCGGCCGCCGCGCCATCTTCAGCGGCAACCTCTCGGGGATGGAGCCGTAGGCGGGGACGACCGGCCCGATGTCGACGGTCTCCAGCACCCGCCCCTGGCCATCGACGAAGGTGGCGTAGAAGAACAGCCGGTCGACCACCGGAAAGCTGTTGACGATGCGGTCGGCCAGACGAAGCTCGCCGTCCAGGGTGCAGAGCCCGTCACGCAGCTGCAGGCTGTACTGGACACGGACTTCGCCTGTCTCCCAGACCGCCCGCCCCTTCGTCTCGGCCAAGGCGATGCGGCTCTCGCCGGTCGAGTTCATCCCCTGTTCGGGCCGCAGAAAGCCGGCGCACCCGCCAAGCAGGAGCAGAGCGGCAAAGATCGCCGCCACGGCCAGCCCCGGCGCAGCGCGCCGTGCCCCCTGCCCGCTTTCGCATCCATTTCGCCGACACCCTTTTTCTCTGTTGCCGGGGACCACTTGTGAGAGACGCGATTCACGTTCCATAGCGAATTTCTCCTTGGAGTTTTTCCATAACCGTTCTTATGGTAGGTGGCGATAGACGTGGTGCCGCCGCAAGAGGTGTTCAACAGAGGTCACCGCCCCGCCATGGCACCGCATCCCGCAAACCTGGAGCAAGGAGAACATCCCATGCCGATCTACGAGTACAAGTGTTCAGACTGTGGCGCCGTTTTCGAGATATTAACCACCTCGGAACACCGCGACAACATGGTTCGCTGCGAGAAATGCAACAGCGCCAGCGTCGTCAAGCTGCTCTCCGCCGGAACGGTGAAGAAAGGCAGCAACCCCTCTCCGCTGCCCATGTCCGGCGGCTGCGCCGGGCGATCCGGCTTCACCTGAGCGGCCTGACCCCGGCTCCGGGCGAGCCGGCCGTCCCATTCACTCTTCCTTGGCCGATTTCCTCGGCGCGAACTCGAAAACCCTCTCGTTCTTCTTGAGGAGGTTGTGCTCGCGCCGGGCAACCTCTTCAAGATAGCCAGGATCGTTCTGCAGCTTATCAATTTCCTGCTGGAGGTGCGTATTGGTCGCCTCCAGTTGGGTGTTCTGCTCCGTCAGGCTGCGCAGCTCCGATCGTTTTCTCCATATCGCCAGGAGCCCCGAACCGGGGGCGAACACCACCCAGAGAAGAAAACAGACGAGGAGAATGGCGCAGATCTTCAACAGCCGCGCCTGCTGCAGAGGCGACATCTTCCGTTTCGGTTGTCCTCGTTTCTTCATACCCGACACTATATCCCATGAAAAATACCACTACGCCTCCTCCCCCCACCTCGCGTCCCCTGGTTCTGGTCAGCGCCTGCCTCGTCGGCCTCTGCACCCGCTACGACGGCAGAATCGTCGACAACCCGGCCTGTCTTGAACAACTC
Organism: Desulforhopalus sp.; assembly: GCA_024710585.1. Classification (GTDB taxonomy): domain Bacteria; phylum Desulfobacterota; class Desulfobulbia; order Desulfobulbales; family Desulfocapsaceae; genus Desulforhopalus_A. The sequence goes on along the minus strand of JANJUM010000275.1, from coordinate 30,634 downwards.
GCCGGCAGCCAGTGGATTCCGGTGTGTCCGGAACAGCTCGGCGGCCTGGCGACGCCGCGCGAGGCCGCCGATATCGTCGGTGGCGACGGCGACGACGTCCTTGCCGGACGCGCCAGGGTGCTCGGTAAATCAGGGGCCGACTACACCGCGGCCTTCATCCACGGCGCCCGCCAGGTGCTGCAGCTGGCCCGCAGCCAGGAAGTGAGCTATGCCTGCCTCAAGGCACGCAGCCCTTCCTGCGCCGTCAACGGCACCATCGGCGTCACCGCCGCCCTGCTGCGCGCTTCCGGCCTACCCCTGTTCGAGTTCTGAGGGCGACTTTTCCCCTCCGATACCGAGGATACGGAGGATGACAATGCCCGCTTCGTAGAGCAGGTAGAGCGGCCCGCCCATGAGGGCCATGTTGACGACGTCCGGGGTAGGAGTGAGGATCGCCGAAACGATGGCCATGCCGAGCATCGCGAAGCGCCGGTTCTTTTCGAAAAAGCGGCGGGTAATCACGCCAACCCTGGCGAGAAAAACCATGACAATGGGCAGCTGAAAGATCCCCCCGAAGGCGAGCAGGAAGACGGCGACGAAGGTGACGAACTGGTTGACCGAAATCACCGGGCGCAGTTCTTCCGAACCGAAACCGAGCAGAAAACTGATCCCGAACGGCAGGGTGACGAAGTAGCAGAAGGCGGTGCCGGCATAAAAGAGCAGGCAGGTGCAGAGGACAAAGAAGAACACCTGTTTCGCCGACACCGCGAAGACCCGCCCGGCGGCTCGCCACAGCACCACGGTCGCCCAGGGGGCAAGGACGTACAGCGCGACAAAGAAGGCCAGGGTGACATGGGCGAGAAACGGCCCGGCCACGGTGAAGAAATAAAGCTTGGTGTCGAGATGCCCCTGAATCAGCGCCAGGAGCTGCGGCGACAGCAGAAATACGGCGAAGGTCACCAGTCCGACGGCAAAGATGAGATTGCGCAGCGAACGGCGCAGAAGGATGATGAAGGTGACGAGTTTCGGTCGATCGGCCATGGGCGGCAATTCTGCTGGGGAGGGGTCGGGAGGGCCCGGACGGCCAGGGGCGAAGGGCTGCGGTGACCACGGACCGACACCCGGCCGCCGTCGCCGACGACTGGCCGACAAGGGTAGCAGACCGCCGGGGAAAATGCAATTCGATAGCGGTTGCTTTCCGGCAAGCCTCGTGATAAACAGAGCTCCTGGGCGTTTGACCTCATAAATCAACGGGATGACCGATCATGCTCGAACTACGTTACATACGGGAAAACCTCGAACTGGTGAAGGAAAAATGTCAGCATCGTGGCCTGGCGCCGGCTTTGCTCGATGAGTTCGCCGCCGTCGACGGACAGCGGCGCAACCTCCTCGCCGAAGTCGAACAATTGAAGAGCAGGCGCAACAGCGTCTCCGACCAGATCGCCCGCCTCAAGCGGGATGGCGGCGGACAGCAGGAAAGCGCCGACGCCCTGATCGTCGAGATGCGCAACGCCAACGGGCGCATCAAGGAGCTCGATGCCGAGCTGGCCACGGTCGAGGCGAGGCTCGAAGCCTTGGTGATGACCATCCCCAACCTGCACCATGACTCGGTGCCCCTGGGCAGCAGCGAGGCCGATAACGTCGAGGTGAAGACCTGGGGAGAAAAACCGCAGTTCTCCTTCACCCCCAAGCCGCACTGGGAGCTGGGTGAAGCGCTCGGCATCCTCGACTTCGAAAGGGCCGCGAAGCTCTCCGGCGCCCGCTTCTCGGTGCTCAGGGGGCTGGCCGCCAAGCTCGAGCGGGCCCTGATCAACTTCATGCTCGACCTCCATACCGAGCGTCACGGCTACAGCGAGGTGCTGCCGCCTTTCATGGTCAATACGCCGACCATGACCGCCACCGGCCAGCTGCCCAAGTTCGCTGATGATTTGTTCAAGATCGAGGGCTGGGACCTCTATCTCATCCCCACCGCCGAGGTCCCGGTAACCAACATCCACCGCGACGAGACCCTGAACGAAGCCGATCTGCCCATCAAATATACCGCCTACACCCCCTGCTTCCGCTCCGAGGCCGGCAGCCACGGCCGCGACACCCGCGGCCTCATCCGCCAGCACCAGTTCGACAAGGTCGAGTTGGTCAAGTTCGTCGTCCCCGAGACCTCCGACGACGAACTCGAGCGACTCCTTGCCGACGCCGAGACGGTATTGCAGCTACTCGGCCTCCACTACCGCGTCGTGGCACTGTGCACCGGCGACATCGGCTTCTCCTCGGCCAAGACCTACGATATCGAGGTGTGGCTGCCCGGCCAGAACGCCTATCGCGAGATCTCTTCCTGCTCCAACTTCCTCGACTTCCAGGCGAGGCGAGGCGGCATCAGGTATCGCCCCGAGGGGCAGAAAAAGAGCAGGCTGGTGCATACCCTCAACGGCTCCGGCCTGGCGGTGGGCAGAACCCTGGTGGCGATCATGGAGAACTTTCAGCGCGAAGACGGCGGCATCGACATCCCCGCAGCGCTCTTGCCCTACATGAGCCGGCGCTTCTGAGCCATGCACCTCCCTTCGCCTTGCCCCCGCCCCCCGGGTGGCAGGGCTCTCACAACCCGAGCTTTCAAGAAGCGGTCTCGCACAGATCTGCCTGGCGAGCACCAGCGTCTGCCTGCAGCGTGAACCCGCGAAAATGGGTGTTGCAAAACGCCCCCCGGCTCTGTATATGATTCCTCGATCCTCTTTTTGCGCCTCCTCATCCAGCTGACCTCTCCCGGCCGCCCCGGTCGGTACCCCGACACGCACTTTACAGCCCACACCGCCGTCCCCGCAGCGACGGCCTCCGCCCCGGTCACCATCCGCCATGAACGCAAGCGTCCGCCCGACTTTCCTCCGCGCCCTGGCAAGCCCGCAGCCAAAGACGGCGGCGGCCGTCGAAAACGCCGCCCTCGCCCTGTGGATCTTCGCCGTTGTCGCCTCCACCCTGACCCACGAACTGTGGCGCGACGAAACACGGCAATTCCTCATGGCCACCGGCACCAGCAGTTTTTCCGAGTACTTCGCCCTCGCCAAGTACGACGGCCACCCCCTGCTGTGGCGCACCATCCTCATGGCCATGTATGCCTTGATTCCGCACCAGGTCTCGCTGCAGATGGCCAGCCTGGTGATCGGCTATGCGGCCGTGCACCTCTTCGTCAAGCACTCGCCCTTCCCTCTGGCGATCAAGGTGCTGTTCATTTTCGGCGTCATCCCCTTCTCGGTCAACGCCGTCGACGCCCGGGACTATGGCATCAGCATGCTGCTCTTTTTCGCCATGGCCATCCTCGCCGGGAAGAAAGAGCCACGGCCGCTGACCATCGGTGCCCTCCTCTTCCTCCAGGCCAACAGCAACCAGTACGGCATGTACCTCTCCGGGCTCTTTCTCGCCGGCTGGCTGGCCGACTCCGGCTTCGCCGTGCTCAAGGAAAGGAGATACCTGCTGGCCGCCGCCATCGCCCTGGCGGGCATTGCCGTCTCCTACTACAGCACCAGGGTCGATGCCGAATCGGTGTTCGTCTCCGCCGACCACTTCGCCAAGGTCAACTGGCCGGCAGTCCTGTCGCGGGCCTTGCGCCATCCCGGGGAACTGCTGCTCTACATCATGCACGTCAAGACCGGCTACCGCGACCTCTTCGTCGTTGCGCTGATCGCCGCTCTGCTCTGCGTCCGCCCATACTTGGGGGCGACCCTCTTCGTCGCCTTCTTCATTTTCAATGTCGTCGGCCTGGCCATCATCTACCCGCAGACCAGGCACCAGGGGGTGATCATCGGCTTTACCATGGCCCTGTTGTGGATGGCCTGGGACGGCCTCCGCACCGGGTCCCGCACCGGCCTCTTCCGTCACGCCAGGACGGTCTTTCTCGGCGTGATGCTGTTCTTTCTCCTGCCCTTCCTACTCAAGCAGATCCATATCAACGCCCTCATCGTCCGCGAGGAGGCGACAGTGGAAAAGAGCTCCGCACAGGCCATCGGCAAATACCTGACCACCAACGCCCAGCTGCACGAGGCCATCATCATCGGCTCTCCGGAATACGCCATCGAGCCGATCGCCTTCTACGCCAAAAACAGGCTCTACCTGGTGCAGGAAGGAACCCTGCATAATTTCGTGCGTTTTGCCAAGGAGTACGAACGTCCGGAAGACTTAAAGCAAATCCTCGAGGCGGCGGAAGAACTCAACGAGCGCTACCACGTGCCGATCGTCATCGCCCTCGGCTACTTCGACGTCACCGAGGGCAGATCGTTCGGCACCATCTACCGCGGTGTCTTCACCTTCAACGAAATAGAGCGCTTCAAGCAGAAAACCATCAAACTGGCGGAGTTCAACACCTCTCTCGGCGACGAGAACTTCCAGCTTTTCCTCTATCTCCCGCCGCAGGAGCTGGAGGCCTATCGCGAGAAGTACATGCAGCTGCGCTGAGCGCCGCCTGTCGAGGAAAACTGCCGGGAAGGGAGATGACGGCCGTCAGTCGCCGATCTTGATGCGCAGTTCGATCTCACGCACCTCGTCACTCAGCTTGAGGGAGGAGACGAAACCCTGCACGCTGCCCGACAAAGCCTCCTGGACGAAGCTCTTGATCGGGACGCGGTCGCCATTGACGAGCAGGGTGGCCATCTCCCTGCGCCCCTTGTCGCGCAGGTAGCGCTTTTCGATGAAATGGGCGATCTCGCTGACCGCATCAAGGGCGAAGACGTTGTCGCCAGGGACATTGTCGAGGTCGGTGGCAACGGCGACAATGCCCTGGACCTCCTCGCGCAGTGACTGCTCGAGATTGCGCAGCACCTCGATTTTCGGTACTTTCCTGGCTGTCTTGAAGCCTTCCCCGACAACCAGGTCGACATCGGCGAAGAAGCGGTGCGCCAGTGTCCGCAGGGAGAGACGGGGATTGGCTGTCTGCAGCACCATTTGGTCAGGCGCGACGAGCATCACGCCGACCGCCCCTGCCTGGCGGTGCTTATGGGTATCGGTGCCCGGCGTATCGAAGGGAATGCCCTCGTCGCTGGTCGACTTGATCACCGCAACGCGATAGCCGAGCCCGGTGAGGCAGGAAACGACCCGACTGGCCAGGGTGGTCTTGCCGCTGTCGTGCCAGCCGATAAAGGTAATGATTGGTGCCATACACTCCTCTCGCCCCCTCGCCGGAGGCCGATGTTGCCAGGGGTCTTGCGCGCCCGCGGCAGCGGGCGGATACACAGATACACGGATACACTCAGCACAGGCCCTGCAGCCGGCGAAAAGACCCGGCGCAACGCCGCCACCAAGGTAGCATACGCGAAGGACCTTGCACACCGAATTGTCTGTTCGGGCAGTGGAATAATCCTTCCCCGCGGAAAAGGTCGGCCATGGTGACGAAGGCGGTGGCCGGCCCCGCTCATCGAGCGGGGGAAGACTGTTGGCGACAGGGGGGATTCATTTTCCGACACGATGAGGACAGACCCCGGAGAGGCACGATGTCCTTGCTCAAGGGAACAGCCACCCCCGGGGATGGAGGTTGACCTCGACAGACACTGACCCGGAGGGAATCCCCCGGGTCGACGGACCCACGGCACAAGGGATGCAGCGTTTTCCCATCTTCATTCCACAGCCCTGCCAAATCCACCCCTGCCGCCAACAAAACGCTTCGACCCGCCGCCCGAACATCAATCGGACGCACCAGCCCGGCGACGGTCCGACCTGGAAGGCCTTCCCGCGGCAACGGCCGCAGGCGGCCGGCCACCCCCTCTGGAAATTCGCTCCCGGGAGTTTCGCCTGACAGCAGACGGGAACCCTAACGTGCTAGGCAGTATAGAGGATCGCCATGGTGATGGGAATCGGGCACGACCCTTTTGTTGTGTAAGTCCTTGACGACAGCAAAGGTAGGACGGGAACCTACGAGACGTCCTTACCGTCCGGATCGAAAAACTCCTGTTCGGTCCACAGAACGGCGCGGCGGATGAGCTCGGCGGCGGTCTTGATGCCCATCTTCTGCTTGACCCGGTCACGGTAGGTGCCGATGGTCTTGACGCCGAGGTTCATGCGCTCGGCGATTTCGCGAGTGGAAAGCCCGGCGCCAACCAGCCGGAAGACCTCCAGCTCGCGGTCGGTGAGCAGGTCGACGGTGGGCACGGCGATGTCGTCCTGCTTCCAGTGGAAGCGGTCGAGGAGCCGCTCCATGATGTTGGCGCTGACGTGGATCTTGCCGCCGAGGATGTTGCGCAGGGCGACGATGACCTTCTCGCTGGCCTCCTTTTTCATGATATAGCCGCGCGCCCCGGCGCGGATCGCCCGTTCCGCCCAGACCTGCTCGTCGTGCATGGAGAGGACGAGAATCGGCGGGCTGTTCTTCTCGCCGGACAACTCCTTGACCAGATCAAGGCCGTTCTCCCCGGCCAGGGTGATATCGATGATGGCCAGATCGGGGCCATGCTGCTGGATGAGGCGGCGCGCCCCGGCGATGTCCTCGGCCATGCCGCAGACGGTGAAATCGTCTTCCTGGTTGAGCAGTTCCGCCATCCCCATGCGAAAAATGGGGTGATCGTCGACGATGATGACCCGTGCCTTCATTCCCGTCCCTCGCCGTTAACGGCAATGATCGTGCCGCTCTTCTCGCCAGAGTTGATGGTCAGCGTAGCGCCGATGGCCTTGGCCCGGTATTTCATAGTGTGAAAGCCCATGCCCGTGGCCGCCGGCGTCCCGGCGAAGCCCTTTCCGTCGTCGACTATTTTGACCGAAAATCCGTTCTCGTCCTGAACCATATAGATGCCGATGTTGTTGGGCTTGCCATGCCGCGCGGCATTGAACACCGCCTCGCGGATGATGTAGTGGAGATGGGTGGCGGTGTTCCTGCCCAGGCTATAGCCATTGTCCTGCCATGACAAATCGAAGTTCACCTTAAACATTTTTTTAGCCTCGGCAACCAGTTCCTCAATGGCCGCTTCGAGGCCATACTCCACCACATGCACCGGATAGAGGCCCTGGGAGAGCCGCCTCGTCTTGTCGATGGCGTCGCGGATGAGGTTGCGGATGGTGCCCAACTGCTCGGCCCGCTCCGGCGCCTCCTCCCAGAGATGCTGCTGCAGGGCTTTGCTGAGCAGCTCGACCCCGGTGAGGTGCGAGCCGAGGTCGTCATGCAGGTCGCGGCCGATCTTGCTGCGCTCCTCCTCGCTGACGGCGATGATCTGCCGCTCGAGCCGCGCCAGTTCCTCTTCGGCGCTCTTCTTGACAACATGCCCCCACAGGCCCTCGAGGAGCATGGTCACCTGGCGCACATCGCCGTTGTCGTAGCGCTCGTGGTTGTTGCAGACCCCGGCCATGGCGGAGATCCGGCCATCGTTGAAGAGCGGCACGTCGAGGTGACGCCGCACCTCGCGGAGATAGGGGTAGCAATCGTATTCCTCTCTCGCGGGCAGGGAGTTGACGATGACCGCGCGCCTGGCGCTCACCGCCCGGCCAGGCAGGCCGGCACGGGAAACCGGGATCGACAGTTCCACAAGCCCGTCCTCGCCCAACTCGTTGCCATCCTTGTCCATATGCGCACACAGGGTGATATGGCTCTGGGCACCATCGACCAGGGCGAGATAGCCCTCCTCGCTGCGGGTGATGCGGATGATGCGCTCGAGGATGAAGCGGTACTTGTCGGGCAGACTGTTCTTCTCGATCATGCCCAGCTGCACCAGCGAGTCGAGGCGCAGCTCGTCGCGGTGCAGCAGCGTCTCGTTGTTGATGCGATATTCGACCATGCGATTGGCCAGCCGCCCGAGATCCTCGAACTCACGGAAGGTGAGGTTGGTGTTGTCGATCTTGACGTTGGAGTCGGCGGCCTTCTGGAAGAAATTGGTGAACAGGGTGATGCCCTGCTTGATCTTGTACGAGTAATAGAGGGTCGAGGCGAGCAGGAAGATGACGGCGACGGCAAAGAGAACGATGAAGGTGAGGACGTTCTTGAACGCGATGCGCTGGTAGGTCTCGGTCTCGTAGAGGATGGCCTGCTCCATGCCGTCCATGTTCATCGAGGTGCCGACCACCCAGCCCCAGGGCGCGAAGCCGGTGACATAGGCCAGCTTCTGGTGGACGGTGGCGGCGCCGGTGGCGGTGTAGTGGACGTAGCCCGGCTTCTTCACCCCCGCCTCGAGAAAGGCCCGGCCGTATTCGAAGCCGTTGCTGTCGATGAGGTCGCGCACCGACCGCCCGATGAGGCGCTCGTCCTGGTGGCCGATGATGGTGCCGTCGGCGCGCAGGCAGAACACCTCGCCATCGGCGGCGAAGCGGATCCCCTGAATGCGCGCCAGCACCTCTCGCTGCAGGTTTTCCTCGAGCTCGTTACTGTAGATGGCGGCGCCGATGAACCAGTCGAGGGGCTGGAAGTGCTTGACAAAAGCGATATTGGAGAGCTCTTCGCCGGGAAACATCGGCTTGGTGAGCTTATAGCGTAACAGCCCGGCCTCCTTGTCGCGGACGATACTCTGGATAACGCCGACCAGGTCACGGCCGATGAGCCGTTCGAGCTGCACCGCGGTCTTGCCCTCGAAAAGCGGCTCGTCGGCGAAGAGATCGACGATGCCACCGTCGACGCGGCCAAGGAAATAATAGCCGCGCCCATTGTTCCAGCGCATCGGCCGCAACAGCTCGCCAACCATGGAGCGCAGCTCCTCGGGGCTCTTGTCGTCCTTATAGAGCCGGTAGTTGTGGGAGGCGATGGTGTAGGCGGCCTGGACGCGGTCGCGGATATCGTGCTCGACGCGCAGATCGTTCTGCTCCTGGAGGTGGACGATGAGCTCGACCACCTTGTCCGACTCCTCTTTGAGGCGGCTCTCGTACTGGTGCTTGTAGTTGGTCTTGATGACCTCGACGCTCTCCTGGTAGGCCTGGTATTCGTTCATCGCCCAGAAACTGCCGATAAAGGTGGTGAGCGAGGTGATGACTACCAGCGAGGCATAGAATGGCGCCGCGGATAAGGTGATCTTGCTGAACATCGTCGATTTCCTGCGACCGCCGGACACCGTCACTCTCCCGGCTCGAGGGTGCGGACCGTCGGGTAGATGGAGGTCAGGTAGACCTCGTCCAGCCCCTGGTGATCGCCGGGTCCGAACTGCAGGACCACGCCACCCAAATCGAAGCGGCCGCTGTACTCCATGGCGGCGATGAATTTTTCGCGGGTCAGTTCCCCCTCGACGCGCTGGGCGATGGCACCGAAGAGCTTGCCGCTCATGTAGCCTTCGAGGGAGATGAAGCTGATCGGCGAATCGTGCTGGTACTTGGCCATGGCCCCCTTGTATTCCCTTACCAGTTCGATGTCGGTCTCCACGGGATAGGGCACCACCTGGGATACCACCACGTCCTCGCCGTACCCGCCCAGCACCTGGCGCAGACTCTCGGTGCCGACGAAGCTGATGTTGCAGAACTTCACCTTGCCGCCGACCTTGATCTTGCTCAGCTTGATGAACTCGGCGCAGGCGGCGTAGGCCCCCACCATGACCACCACTTCCGGCCGGGCCTCGTAGATATCCTGCAAGGCGCCCATCACCGCCACGGTATTGCGCTCGTAGCTGCCCTGGGAGACGAGGGCCATGCCGCGCCTGGCCAGGGCGATCTCGATGCCGCGCAGGCCGTCGTAGCCATAGCTGTCGTTCTGGTAGAAGCAGGCGATGCGGCGATACTTCTTGCCATCGACGAGGAAGGAGGCGAGCTTTTCCAGTTCCTGGTAGTAGCTGGCGCGGACATTGATGACATAGGCCTGGAATGGCGCGCGCAACACCTCTGCGCCGGTGAAGGGGCCGACGAAGGGGATGCGCGCATCGTTGATCAACGGGATGACCGCCTTGGCGGTGGGGGTACCCACCGCGCCGATGAGGGCGAACACCTTGTCTTCGGAGATGAGGTCTTTGGTGTTGCGTACCGCCTTGTCTGGCTCGTAGCCATCGTCGCGGCTGATCAGCACCACTTCCTGCCCCTTGATGCCGCCCTGGTCGTTGATCAGCGACAAGGCCGCCAGCAGGCCGGCGCGCATCTCCAGGCCGAGGTTTTGGGCCGGACCGCTGAGCACCGCCGATTGACCGAGGTACAGTGGCGGGGGCTCGGCATGGCAGCTTTCCGGGCGTGCCAGGCACAAGCCAAGGATGAGCAGCGTCATACAGCGGATGCGCACAACCATTTTCCCCCACTCCCCGCGGTTTTGTCGACCACCGCCATGACGACTCTTTGCCCTATTCACAATACGGCGTCTTTTGCCGCGCCGCGGACTTCGCTGTTGAGAGGCCGCGGCGAACCTGCTATAACTGGGCGGTCTGCCCGCCCCTGGCCGGCCCTGCCGGTCAATCGGCTCGCCGCAGCGGACCCGCGGAGCGACCACGCCCGGCACATGTCCCCTGGCAGCGGAACACCCACATCCGCCCCATGGCAGCCGGACGCCGGTCAACCGGCCATGGCCACACCGCGCCGCCCGAAAGGGGCGGCAATGCAACCGTAACGTTTATCCCCACAAACTGCAATGACCACCGCCTCCCCCACCAGCACCGCCCTGACCCTCAGCCAGACCACCACCGTCATCACCCCGGAAGGGTCGCGGGAAGAAGAAGAGCAACTGGCCATCGAGACCCCGTACAGCATCGCCCTCAACGACGAGACCATCGGCAGTTCCATGGTGCTGCCGATCGGCCTGGAAGAGTTTGGCGCCGGCTTCCTCTTCGGGCAGGGCTATATCAAACGGCCCGAAGAAATCCGCGAGATCCTCGTCTGCCCCGAGGGGCGTATCGCCGTCTATGCCGACGTCGACCACGAAAAGCCCAAGGAGGTGATCATCACCTCGGGCTGCGGCGGCACCGGAAGGATCTCCAAGGAAATGCTCGAGGGGGCCTTCGACCCCCTGCAGGAGTGCACCATCACCTTCGCCGAGATCGCCGAGTTCATCCGCCAGTCCCTGCAGGCCTCGCCGCTCGGCCCGCAGACCCACTGCGTGCACGGCTGCGGCCTGTGGCAAGATGGCCGGCTGCAGGTCTTCTTCGAGGACGTCGGCCGCCACAACGCCGTCGACAAGGTGCTTGGCGCCATCCTCCTGCGGCGGGCCAGCGCCCGCTCGGCCATTTACACCACCGGCCGGCTGACCTCGGACATGGTGCTCAAGTGCGCCCGCATCGGCATCCCCATCATCATGTCGCGCACCGCCCCCTCCACCCTCGGCCTGGCCATCGCCCGCCGCGCCGGGGCCACCCTGGTGGCCTACGCCAGGCCGAACCGCCTCAACGTCTTCAACTGCCCGGAGCGCATCGTCTGCTGATCTAGGCCGGCGCGGGGCCACGCTCCTCGAGACCGAGTTCGACGAGCGTCTCGAGAAAGGCGGCGAAAGGCAGGCCATGCACCGCCGCCGCCTGGGGCATCAGGCTGGTGGCGGTCATCCCCGGAATGGTGTTGGTCTCCAGCAGGCAGCACTCGCCGGAAGCGGTGAGGATCATGTCGGTGCGCGAATAACCGCGCAGCCGCAGGGCACGATGGGCAGCCAGGCCCAGTTCCTGGGCCCGTGATGTGGCGGCCGCGTCAATCTCCGCCGGACAGATCTCCCGCGTCGCCCCTGCCTGGTACTTGGCCTGGTAGTCGAAGAACTCGTAGCCCGGTCCAGGCACGATCTCGATCACCGGCAGGGCGGTGAGCTGCCGGTTGCCGAATACGCCGACGGTGAGTTCGCGCCCTTTGAGATATTGCTCCACCATCACCTCGCGGTCATGCTCCAGGGCCCTGGCAATGCCCGCTGTCACGGCATCCGCGGTCCTCGCCAGGCTGAGGCCGAGGCTCGAGCCCTCGTGCACCGGCTTGACCACCAGCGGCAGCCCGAAGCGTCCGATCAGCGCCTCCGCATCGACCTCATCCCCCCTCTCGACGATGACCCAGTCGGCCACCGGCAGACCATGCAGCCGGTACAGCTGCTTGGTGAGACCCTTGTCCATGGCGATGGCGCTGCCGAGCACCCCCGAACCCTGGTAGGGGATGCCGAGAAGGTCGAGAAAGCCCTGCACCGTGCCGTCCTCGCCGTGCCGGCCGTGGAGGAGTATGAAGGCGAAGTCGATGGCTGCGGCATCGGCGGCCAGCCGCGGCAGGTCACAGGCCGGGTCGTAGCGTCTGACGATGAATTTCTTCGGGTCGAGTGCCTTTTCCACCTCGGCGGCGCCGTTGAGGGACACTTGCCTCTCCCCCGAGGTTCCCCCAGCCAACAGGGCGATATGCAGTTTCTGGTGACTCATGGCTCATCTTACCTCCCAATAGTCTGTGAACGGTTGACTGGCATGTCTCCGCATCTGCATGAAATGACCTGCTGCCGCCCTGACAAGAATAACGGAGACAGCTCATCTTTCCATGAAAGGGCGTCTCGCTGCCAGCCTTTTTCCATGCGCTTCGGGGAATGCTCCCAACGGTTTCCCGACGACGACCACCGACCGCCAGTGCCCAGAGAAATCGATTGACAAAGCCTCTTCTCTTTTAGTATATAAACAAGATTGTTGTCATGAAATCCTAAGGGGTTATATCAGCAGTTGCTAACCCCTTCAATTCAAAACACAATTGACCAATTCGCCAAAACGGAGTCGCACATGATTGATGTGGAAGTTCGAGGAGATCTTGAGTACGCAATCCGCCAGCTGAAGAAAAAGCTGCAGATAGACGGCATCAAAAGAGAGTTGAAACGTCGCGAGTACTACGAGAAACCGAGCGTCAAGAAGCGCCGCAAGCAGGCCGAGGCCCGGCGCAAACTCCGTAAGTTCAACCGCATGAAGAAAGCGGTGTGAGGTTCGTTCGGCAGGGCCCGGGAATCGTCCGCGCCCTGCCGAACCCCCTGCCCCTTCCGAGAATTCCATGGTGGCTACAGACACCACCGAGGTCATTCTCCCCAGCCCGCACTTCTTAGCAGTTTACGAACGCTTTCTGCACTACCTCATCTCGGAACGACGCCTGGCGGAAAACACCATCGCCGCCTACGGCGCCGACGTCCTCGCTTTCCTGCGCTTTCTCATCGCCCAGGGCGAAAGCGCCATCCCATCCGGGCCCGAGCCGCTGCGCCTCTACCTCGCCGCCGAGAGTGCCGCCCATAAAAGCAGCCGCAGCAACGCCCGCCGCCTCTCCGCACTCAAGGCCTTCTTTGCCTTTCTGCTCCGCGAAGACCTCGCCGCCGCCAACCCGGTTGACCTTCTCGACCTGCCGCGCCACGGCCGAACCCTGCCCAAGGCCCTCTCGCCCCGGGAGGTCATGGCCCTGCTCACTCCGCAGGGCGAACTCGACCCCATCGGCAGGCGCGACAACGCCATGCTCTACCTCCTCTATGCCACCGGGCTGCGCGTCTCCGAGCTGGTCAATCTGCCACTGGCCGCATGCAACCTCTCCGCCGGTTTCGTCCGTGTCCTCGGCAAGGGCGACAAGGAACGCCTCATCCCCTTCGGCGAGCAGGCGCGTCTGCGCCTCGACGACTACCTCCACCAGGCCCGCCCGCTCATCCTCAAGAAGAAGCGCAGTGCGTACCTCTTCGTCACCCGCCTCGGCGGACCCATGACCCGGCTGCGCTTCTGGCAGATCGTCCGCGCCACCGCCCTGGCCGCGGGCATCGCCAAAGACATCTCGCCGCACATGCTGCGCCACTCCTTTGCCAGCCACCTGCTGAGCCACGGCGCCGATCTGCGTGCGGTGCAGATGATGCTCGGCCATGCCGACATCGCCACTACACAGATCTATACCCATATCGACCAGGAACGGCTCAAGTCGACCCACCGCAAGTTTCACCCCCGCAACTGAGCGGGCCCGGCGACGTCCGGGAAAAGCTTCCCGCCGCTATGGCAATTCCCGTCGCAATGGCCTACAATGGGCCGGCAATGATTCCCGCTCGAGAGGACTGCCCATGCGCGTCATAACCACCCACCACAACGCCGATTTCGACGGCCTGGCGGCGATGATCGCCGCCCACAAGCTCTATCCCGACGCGGTGCTGGTCTTCTCCGGCTCCCAGGAGCGCAACGTGCGCGAGTTCACCTCGCAGAGCCTGCTCTACAACTACGACTTCCACAAGGTCAAGGACATCGACCTGGCCGCCGTCGACACCCTCATCCTCGTCGACACCCGCTCCTCGGAGCGCATCGGCCCCTTCGCCGCCTGTCTCGGCAGGCCGGGTCTGAGCCTGCATATCTACGATCACCACCTCTACAACCCCGGCGACCTCAGGGGCGACCTCGAGGTGATCAGGGACTACGGCTCTACCACCACCATCCTCGTCGACCTGCTCAGGGAAAAGAACATCGCCATCAGCAAGGGCGAGGCGACCATCTTCGCCCTCGGCATCTACGAAGACACCGGCTCGCTCACCCACCTCACCACCACCCCCGAAGACCTCATGGCCGCCGCCTGGCTGCTGCAGCAGGGGGCCAAGCTCGACCAGGTGGCACAGTTTCTCACCCACGAGCTCACCGCCGGCCAGATCGAGCTCCTCCATGAGCTGATGAAGAACGCCAAGCAGTACACCATCCAGGACATCCCCATCGCCGTGGTCACCCACTCGCTGCCCCACTACGTCGACGAGTTCGCCCTGATCGTACGCCGCTTCATGGCCATGGAAAACCTCAACGTGCTCTTCGCCCTGATTTCCATGGCCGGGCGCATCTACCTCATCGCCCGCAGCCGCATCGCCGATGTCAACGTCGGCGCCATCGCCCGTGACTTCGACGGCGGCGGCCACGCCACCGCCGCCTCGGCGACACTCAAGGACCTCACCCTGCTCGAGGCCGAGGAGAAGCTCATCCTCTCCCTGCACCGCCATATCAGCCCACAGCCCATCGCCAGCGAGATGATGTCCAAGCCGGCGATCACCATCGCCCCCGAGGCGACCATCGCCGAAGCCCAGGGGACCCTCACCCGCTACAATATCACCTCGGCGCCGGTGCGCGCGCGGCTCCGCCCCGACCCGGCCGAAGGCCATGCCATCCTCGGCATCATCACCCGGCAGATCCTCGAAAAAGCGGCCCATCACCACCTCGGCGACCGTCCGGTCAGCGAGTACATGACCACCGAGGTGTGCACGCTGCCGCCGAACGCCACGCTGGCCGACATCCAGCAGCTGATCATCGAAAACCGCCAGCGACTCATCCCCATCGTCGAGGGCGACGCCCTCATCGGGGTGATCACCCGCACCGACCTGCTCAACCGCCTCGTTAACGACCCGGCCCACCTCCCCAAGGACCTGTTGCACGAGGCCGAACACCCCTCGCTGGCGCGCACCCGCAACCTCAGCCATCTCCTCGCGGAGTGCCTCGGCCGCGACATCATCCGCCTCCTCCAGGATATCGGCCTGGTGGCCAAGCGCCAGGGCTACAACGCCTTCGCCGTCGGCGGCTTCGTGCGCGACCTGCTGCTCAAGAAGAGCAACCTCGACCTCGACATCGTCGTCGAGGGCGATGGCATCCTCTTCGCCAAACACCTCGCCCAGCACCTCGGCGGCCGCTACCGCACCCACGAGCGCTTCAAGACGGCCATGGTGCTGATGCCGGACGGCTTCAAGATCGACATCGCCACGGCACGGCTGGAATACTACGAGTACCCGGCGGCCATGCCGACGGTGGAGCTGTCGTCGATCAAGCTCGACCTGTGGCGGCGCGACTTCACCATCAACGCCATGGCCATCCACCTCAACCCCGAGCACTTTGGCACCCTGATCGACTTCTTCAACAGCCAGAACGACCTCAAGCAGAAGACCATCAAGGTGATGCACAACCTCAGCTTCGTCGAGGACCCGAGCCGCATCTTCCGCGCGGTACGCTTCGAAAAGCGCATGGGCTTCGAAATCGCCCCGCATACCCGGCGGTTGATCGCCAACGCGGTCAACATGAAGCTCTTCGGCAAGGTCAACGACACCCGTTTCTTCGGCGAGTTAAAGAGCATCCTCTCCGAGGAGAACCCCCTGCCGGCCCTGGAGCGTCTCGCCGAGTTCGACCTCTTCCAGTTCCTCTGGCCCGACCTGCAGCCGCACTGCAAGTTCGACCGCCGCCTCCACCACCTCATCAGCCAGGCGCGCGACGCCATCTCCTGGTTCAAACTCCTCTACCTCGACGAGAGCTGCCAGAACTGGATGGTCTATTTGCTGGCGATCATGTCGCGCTCGGATCGCGAGGTGCTGGCCGGCTTCTGCCGCCGCTTCGAGGAGACGCCACGGACCACCGAATACCTCCTCGAGCAGCGCGATCTCGCCGAGGAGGCCGGCCATCGGCTGGCCCGCGAGGGCCGCCACGCCAACAGCCGCATCGTCCAGCTGCTCGCCGACATCCGCATCGAGGGCCTGCTCTACCTCATGGCGGCGGCCCGGCGCACTCATGTCAAGAAAGCTGTCTCCCTCTATCTCACCACCTTGCGCCAGGTGGAGCCGGCCCTGAGCGGCAACGACCTCATCAAGATGGGCTATGCCCCCGGCCCGCAGTTCAAGAAGATTCTCACGACTCTCAAGGCGGCGCGCCTCGACGGCCAGGTGTGCGACAAGAAGGAGGAAATCGCCCTCCTGCGCCGCAATTTTCCGGTGCAGGGCGGCTGACCCCGCCGGCGGCAGTGCTTACAGTGGTGTGAAAGGCGCCGGCAGGCGGCGCCGCGCCCCCTCCACCGCAGAACCCCATGACCAACTTCGTCACCGAAATTCTTCTCCTCGCCCCGCCGCTGCTCTTCGCGCTGACCATCCACGAGCTGGCCCACGGCCTGGTCGCCACCTCCCTGGGCGACCCCACCGCCAGGCTCGCCGGGCGCCTCACCCTCAACCCTTTGAAGCACCTCGACCCCCTCGGTACCCTGGCCTTCTTCCTCATCAAGTTCGGCTGGGCCAAGCCGGTGCCGGTCAACCCTGCCTATTTCCGCCGCCCCCGGCAGGACATGCTCTGGGTGGCCCTGGCCGGTCCAGTCAGCAACCTCCTCCTCGCCTTGGTCAGCGCGCTGCTCGTCAAGCTTCTGCAGCCACTGCTGCAATTCGCACCCGGCGCGCTGACGCAGGCGATAGTGCTGCCGCTGGCAGCGATGCTGGTGGCCTCGGTATGGATCAACCTGGTGCTGGCGGTGTTCAACTTCCTGCCCGTCCCGCCCCTCGACGGCGGGCGCATCCTGGCCGGGCTGCTGCCCGAGGGGATGGCCCGCGGCCTGCGCCGCGTCGAGCCCTACGGCTTCGTCCTCGTCCTGCTGCTCTCCTTCACCGGCATCATCTCGCAGACCATCGTGCCCATCGTCCACTTCGCCAACAGCCTGCTCCTCTAAGGGCAGGGCGCGGCCGGTCCCAGGCGGTTTGCGATCCCCTCCCCGAAAAAAGAACCGCCTTCAGCCAATTGCCGCCAGGGCGTCACGCCCGGCAAAGGCCACCAGGGTCTCGTGGAAAGTGGCGCCGCCACCGAGGTCGGCAGCCTTCTGCGAGGTCAGATCGTTGATTCCCGGCGACTGTTCCGTCGGCCAATAAATACCCTCGGCGACGAGTACCCCGGGGCGAGTGGCGTCGCTGATCCGCACCACCCGGCTCGCTCTCCCGCGGTGGTTGACGAGTTCGACCTGTTCCCCCTCCGCCACCTGCCAGCGCCGGGCGTCGTCGGGATGGACGAAGACCTCGCCGCAGCGCCCCGCATAGCGTTCACCGAAGGTGCTGTTGAGCAGGTCGGGGTGCGGCGGGGCGATGAGGCGCAGGGGATAGCGCGCCAGAAGGTCGGGGTCCGCCGCTTCGCCGGCAGGCGTCAGGCAGGGCACGGAAGGGCCCGCCCCACCGCTGGCGACGAAGGAGAACCCGCCACCGCCGCTCTCGCGCAGCACCCGGCCATCGCCATGGCTGCGGGTGGAGTGGACCAGTTCCCCGGCCAACACCCGCCCCAGGTCGATGCCCGGCGGCAGGCCACCAAGGTTGCGGAGAAAATCGACGATACGCTCCTCGCAGCTGTGGCGAAAGGGCGGGTCGTCGAAGCCCATGCGCGCCGCCAGCTCGGCGAAAAGCTGGAAGTTGCTCTTCGCCTCGCCGAGGGGCGGGATGACCGGCCTGGCCACACCCATGTAGAAATGGCCGTAGGCGGTGTAGAGATCGAGGTTTTCCAGGAAGGTGGTGGCCGGCAGCAGCAGGTCGGCGTAGCGGGCGGTGGCGCTCATCACCTGCTCGTGCACAACGGTGAAGAGGTCGTCGCGGCACAGGCCGCGGCGCACCGCGCTGCCGTCGGGATTGGCGCTGGCCGGGTTGGCGTTGAAGACGAAGAGGCCCTTGAGCGGCGGGTCTAGGGTGGTCAGGGCATGGCCGAGATGAATCATGTTGATGAGGCGGGTCGGCCGCGCCGCCAGCGATGGCCAGCTGAGCCTGTCGCGGCCGCCCGGAAAGGCCCCGGAAGAGAGGAGCACGCCACGGCCGGGCCCGCCGTCGAAGAGGCCGAGGGCGCCGGCCAGGGCAGCGATGAGCCGCACCGCCATACCGCCGCGGCTGTGACGGCTGAGGCCGATGCCGATGCGCACGAAGGTGCGCGGGGCGGCGGCCAGCAGGGCTGCCAGCTCGCTGATCGCCTGCCTGCTCACCCCGCTCTCCCTTTCGAGCTGCGACCACTGCAGGTCGGCGAGCACCTCTGCCATGGCCGCGAAGCCCTCGGTTTCTCGCTTCAGGGTATCCTGATCGACCAGCCCCTCGTCGACGAGCACCTTGAGCACCCCCAGGGCCAGGGCCGGGTCACCGCCCGGCAGCACCGCCACATGGTGGTCGGCGGAGCGCGCCGTGTCGTTGCGGTAGGGATCGATGACCAGCAGCCGGCCGCCGTTGCGGCGGGCCGCCGCCACATGGGGCCAGAAATGGCAGTTGCTGACCTTGATGTTGATGCCCCAGGCGACAATCAGCTCCGCCTGGGCGGCGTTTTCCGGCGGGCAACCGGGAATGTCACCGCACTGCAGCCCCCAGCCGGCGCTGGCGGCGGCGGAGCAGATGGTCTGGTCGAGGCGCGAGGCGCCCAAACGGTGAAAGAAGGGGAAGCCGGCGAAGCGGTTGGCCATGCCCATGTTGCCGGCGTAGGCATAGGGAAGGATGGCCTCGCTGCCGTGGCGGTCAATGATCTCGCCGAATCGCTTGGCGATGACGTCATAGGCCTCCTCCCAGGAGATGCGGCGGAACAGGCCCTCGCCCTTTTTGCCAACGCGCAGCTGCGGGTGGAGGACCCGCTCCGGGCCGTAGAGCCGCTCCGGATAGCGCCGCATCTTGCGGCAGATGACGCCCCGGGTCACCGGATGCTCGCGGTCGCCGCGCAGCTCGGTGACCCGCCCGTCTTCGACCACGGCGATCAGGCCGCAGCTATCGGGGCAATCGAGGGGGCAGATGGTCTTATGCAGGCTTAACATGGACGAACCTCCGCGATACTCCCCCGGAAACCGGGGAAGGGTAAGGGAACTGCCTGCTCTATCGAGGAAAGGCCCGCCCTCTAGCCAACCATGGCGGTGCCGTGATAGAGATAGCGCTTGATCTTGTGGGTGGCGGTCTTGATGAAGGGGTCGCGGCGCTCGAAGACGCGGGCCAGCCGCGAGGCCTTGGGCAACTGCTCGTTGACCTCGCTGCGCAGGGTTTCCAACAGGCCTTCGATATAGGTGCGGCGGTCTATGCGCGAGCCGCCGGCGGTCTGCTCGTCGACGAACTCGTAGTCGGGGTAGACCCAGGCCTCCACCTGGCCATGGTTCTCCAGCACCAGGCTCTCGGTGACCCACGGGTAGGTGTTGATCCTGTGTTCGATGGCCTCGGGGTAGACGTTCTCGCCGCTGGGAAGGACGATGACGTTCTTGGAGCGCCCGCGCACATGGAGGTTGCCGGCCTTGTCGAAAATGCCGAGGTCGCCGGTGGACAGCCAGCCGTCGGCGGAGAGCACCGCCGCGGTGGCCTCCGGGTCGTTATGGTAGCCGCGCATGACGTTGGCGCCGCAGACGGTGATCTCGCCGATGCCGGTGGCCGGGTCGGGGTCGACGATCTTCACCTGCATCCCGGGGATCGGTTTGCCGGTGGAGCCGATGGCGATGGTGCGGTCGCCGAACGGCCCGCCGGCGATGAGCGGCGCGGACTCGGTCATGCCGTAGCCGATGAGGTAGGGAAAGCGTGCTTCGTGGAGAAAGCGCTCCACCTCCGGGTTGAGGGCGGCGCCGCCCACACCCATGAGCTGCAGCTGGCCACCGAAGAAGGCGATCAGCTTGGCGCCGATCTTGCGGAAGATGAGCTTCCTGGTCGGCCCGAACTTGCACAGCATGCCCAGCACCCGGCTCTTCTCGAGCTGCGGCAGGACGCGCTTCTTGTAGATCTTCTCCAGCACCAGGGGCACGGCGAAGATGACCTTCGGCTTTTCATGCTCGCAGAGCTTCTGCAGGATGGCCGGGGTCGGGCTCTTGCCAGCGTAGGCGATGCGCCCGCCGAGGAGCAGCGGCAGGATGAAGCCGCAGGTGAACTCGTAGGTATGCGACATGGGGAGAATCGACAACCATGTCGTGCCAGGCCTGATGTCCATCAGGCTCGAGGCGGCGTAGGCGTTGGCGGTGAGATTCTTGTGGGAGAGCACCACCGCCTTGGAGAAGCCCGAGGTGCCGGAGGTGTAGAGGATCGAGGCCGGGTCGTCCTCGGCCACCTCGGGAAGGATCGCGGGCTCGGCGTCCTGCCGGAAGCGCTCGAGGGCCTCGGCGGCATAGCGCGACATGGGGACCACCTCCGGCCCGGCGTGGTCGGCGGCGGCGTCGTCGAGGGTGACGATGCGGCCATACATCTCGGCGCGCAGCTCGTAGATCTTCTCGATCTGTTTCTGGGTGACGAACAGGGCCTTGACCTTCATCTCGCCGAGAATGTGGTGCACATCGCTCTCCGGCAGGTCGGGGAGGATGGGCACGGCGATCGCGCCAATGCGCACGATGGCCAGGTAGGCGGTGCCCCAGTTGGGGGAATTTTCCCCGAGTAGGGCGACGCGGTCACCCTTGACGATGCCCTCGGAGAGAAAACGGGCGGCCAGGGCGAGGACGCGCTCGCGGAACTCACCGTAGGAGAGCGGCGTCTCCATAGCCATGCCGATCGCCGGGGTATCGCGATACTTGGAGCAACTGGCGTCAAGGACATAGTTCAGGGTCATGGCGACCTTGGCGACCGCATCCATTCTCCACCTCTCATCTGCACCGGTTGCCCGGGATGACCTTGCCGTTATCGGTCGCGCCCCTCCGCCCCCTCGGCGAGCAGGTTCTCCACCGCATCGACGATTTCGTCAACGGTGAAGGGTTTGGCCAGGGTGACCACCCTGTCGAGATAGCCGGCAACAGTGAGATAGCGCTCCTTGGAGATGGCTCCGCCGCCGGAAATGGCGACGAAGGGGAGGTCGGGAAAATCCTCGCGCAGGTCGAGGATGGTCTGCAGGCCATCCTTGCCCGGCATGACGATATCGGTGATCACCAGGTCGCAGGGGTCCTGCCGGAACAGGCCGACCCCCTCGACGCCATTGCTGGCGAGGAGCACCTCATAGCCCTCGCCCTCGAAGATCCGCCGCAGCAGATCGAGGGCCGAAGGTTCGTCATCGATTATGAGAATCCGCTGTGATTTCTGCATCCGCTGTCGTTCTACCGGCCGAGACTCGGCAGCTTGCTTTATACGCTGTTTCGTGACATTTTCAAACAAGATTTCATCGCCCCAGCGGTCGCAGGGCATCGACGGTAACGGTGAGGGCGCCGTAGTCCTCCTCCACCAGGCCAGTGAGGAGGTAGCCGCGCCCTGATCGGAGGAGATGGGCATGGCGACGGTAGGTCTCGGGGAAGAAGGTCGTCTCGACCTGGCCGCTCTCGTCCTCGAAGGTGAGGAACTCCATGGTCTCGCCGCCCCGCGTCGACACCAGCTTGCCGGTGAGCAGCCATACGGCGAGACGAACCCGCCGCCCGACATGGGCCGGCAGCTCGGCCACCGTCTCCAGCCCACCCCGCGGCCACTCGAGGAAGCGCAGGGGGTGGCCGTCGCAGAGAAAGCCGAGCACGGCGAACTCGCGCCGCGCCACCGCGAGCGGGTCGGGCGCGGGCAGCGGCGGGGGCGGCGGCAGGCGCGGGGCAAAAAGGGCCGGGCGGCGGCCGTCGTCACACTGCCGCCGGTAGCTCGCCCACTGCCAGAGCTGCATGGCGCGGTTGGCGCCGGCGGCAAGGCCGTCGAGGGCGCCGCAGTGGATGAGCGCCTCGGCCTCGTTTTCCGCCGGCCGTGTGCGGTGCAGGAAGTCGGCCACATCGGCGAAGGGGCGCTCCCCACGGGCGGCGAGGAGGCCGTCGACGAAGGCCGCGGAGAGCCCGCCGACCGCGCTCAACCCGACGCGCAGCGCCCTCTCCTCCGCCGACCAGGCGCGGCCGCTGCGACGGACATCCGGGGGGAGGATGGCCAGACCGAGCCGCCGCGCCTCGGAGACGTAGGCGAAGGTGGAGTAGTAGCCGCCGCCGTTGGCGATCACCGCCGCCATGAACTCCGCCGGGTAGTGCCGCTTGAGATAGGCCGCCTGGAACGACACCCGGGCGTAGGAAGCCGAGTGCGGCTTGCAGAAGGAGTAGCCGTCGAAGCTCTCGATCATCCGCCACATCTCGGCGGCGGCTGTCTCCGCCACCTGGCGCCTGGCGCAGCCGGCAAAGAACATTTCCCGGTACTGCGCCAGCCGGCGCGCCTTGTCCTTCTTGGCCATGACCTTGCGCAGGCCGTCGCCCTCAGCCGGGGTGAAGCCGGCCAGCGCCACCGCCACCTTGGTGACGTCCTCCTGGTAGACCATGAGGCCGAAGGTCTCGTCGAGGATATCGCCCTGCTGCGGGCAGAAGGGCTGCCAGGCGCCGCCGCGCAGGCGGCGCACGTACTCGCGCACGAACTCGTTGGCCGCCGGGCGGATGATCGACGACTGGATGACCAGCTGCTCGAAGTCGCCGCTGCCCGCCTTCTTCTCCAGCAGGCGCATCGCCGGGCTCTCGATATAGAAGCAGCCCATGGTCTCCCCCCGGGCGACGGTGAGGCGGGTGGCGGCGTCGTCCTCGGGCTGCCAGGTGTCGACGGCGAAGCGGCGCCGCTGCGGGGCGATGGCGGCGATGGCGTCGCGGATCACCCCGAGGCTGCGGTTACCGAGGAGGTCGATCTTGACCAGCCCGGCCTCCTCGACGCCGTCCTTTTCCCACTGCAGGACCGGCACCCCCTTGGCGGCCCGCTGCAGCGGCGCGTAGGCGTCGATCGGCCGCGGGGTGATCACCACCCCGCCGGGATGCACCGAGAGGTGGCGCGGCACGCCGAGCAGCTTCTCGGCCAGGAGGAGCACCTCCGGCCAGGGCGGCGAGAGGTCCTGATCCCTGAAAGTCGGCAGGGCGGCGAGGCTCTCGCCGAGCCCCCTGCCACCGTGCATCCAGGGGATGCGCCGGGTCAGCTCGCCGATCTCGTGCCCGGGCAGGCCATAGGCCTTGGCGGTCTCGCGGATGGCCATGCGCGGCTGGAAGAAGACATGATTGCAGACCATGGCGGCATGGCCAGGGAAGTCGGCGAAGACCTCGGCCAGCACCTCGTCGCGCTCGTCCCAGGCGAAGTCGATGTCGATATCCGGCGGGTCGGTGCGACCAGGATTGAGGAAACGCTCGAAGTAGAGGTTGTATTTGATCGGGCAGACGTTGGTGATCTCCAGGCAGTAGGCGACCAGCGAGGCCGCCCCGGAGCCGCGCCCGCACACCGGCCGGCGGCGGCGGCTGCCGTCCGGCGCCAGGCGATGGACGATATCGCGCACCACCAGGAAGTAGGAGGAAAAGCCCATGGCGGCGATGGTGCGCAGCTCGTGCTCGAGCCGCTCCACCACCGGCTCGCCGAGGTCGTCGCCATAACGCCGCCGCGCCCCGGCATAGGCGGCGTGGCGCAGGGCCGGGGTGGCCTGGGCGCTGTCGCCGCCCCTCCACGGCGGCATGACCACGCCGAAGCCGGGGCCGGCGAAGGGGCACAGGGCGGCGATCTTCTCCGTCTCCGCCACCGCCTCAGGCCAGATGGCGAGGCTGCGACGGTAGCTGGTCGCGTCGGCCAGGGCCTGCGGCGCGAGGCGACGCCGCGCCTCGCCGATGGTCAGACGGTGGCGGATTGCGGCCAGCAGCGCGGCCAGCGGGGCCTCGCCCTCCTCGGCGAGGTCGCTGTCGGCGGTGGCGACCACGGCGATGTCGTGGCGCTGCGCGAAGAGGCGCAGCTGGCGGGCGGCGGCGCCGGGCAGGGGGCCGAGGTCGGCGGCCACCGAGAGGCCCAGACGGCGATAGTGGGCGAGGAGTTCGTGATCGCGGCAGAGAAGGAAGAGCCCGGCGGCGAGGGGCGGCACCTCGGCCGCCAGGTCGAAGCCGGGATGGCAGTGGCGGCGGGTGAGGAGGCGGCAGAGGTTGGCATAGCCCTCGTCGTCGCGCACCAGGCAGGCCACCACCCGCTCACAGCCCGGCTGCGACACCTCCGCCCCGACCACCGGCCGCAGCCCCTCCTCGCCGCAGGCGCGCAGAAAGGCCCACAGGCCGCAGAGGTTGTCGCGGTCGGTCAGGGCCAGCCCGGGGTAGCCGAGTTGCCGCGCCCGCCGGCAGAGCTGGCGGGGCGAGGCGGTCCCCTGGAGCAACGAGTAATGGGAGCGGACGCGCAGGGGGAACACCCTTCACCCCCCGCCGGCCAGCCCCTGGCGGCCGATCCCCACCAGTCCCTGGCGATAGCGCTGGCGCAGGGTGTCGATGGCCCCCTGCAGCCGCTGCGCGCGCCGCGGCCCTTCGGCGCACTCGGGAAAGAGCGGCAGCTGCGGCGAGCGGGGCTGGAGTCGGTCGCAGAGGAGGGTGCAGGCGCGCAGCCGGGTGCGCCGTGTCCAGGCACGCTCCAGGGCCTCCACGGCCAGCTGGCGCAGGTGGAGATCGCCGGCGGCGCCGGTGCGGCACAGGGCCTGCCGGCTCGCCTCGCTGCCGTCGGCGTAGCCAAGGCGCAAGGTGAGGCGGCGACAGACCAGTTTGCGGCCGCGCAGGGCCGCCCCGGCCTCGTCGGCGAGGGCGAAGAGCCGCGTGCGCACCTCGTCGCGGTCATTGCTGTCGTCGGCAAAGAGATGCTGGAACGAGAGGGTCTCCGGCCCCTTTCCGGCGGGGCGCAAGGGCTCGTCGTCGATGCCGCGGCTGACCGCGTGGAGATAGTGGCAGCGCGGACCGAAGGCTACCAGCAGCTGCTGCCTCGACAACCTGGCCAGGGCGCCGACGGTGGTCAGCGAGTAGGCCTCGAGCAGCTGCCGCTCCCGCGTCGCCAGGCCGGGCAGCAGGGCGACCGGCAGGGGGGCGAGGAAGGCCTCCTCCTCCCCCGGGGCAACGATATACTCGCCTACCGGCTTGACCAGCCGCGACGCCACCTTGGCCACCACTTTGCCGCTGCCCAGGGTCCAGATGGGGTCGATGCCGAGGGCGGCGCGGGTGCGGCGCCGTACCCGCCAGCCGATATCCACCGCCGGCCCGTGCAGACGGTGGGTGCCGGTGACGTCGACGAAGAAATGTCCGTCGACCCGCCCCGCCTCGATCAGCGGCGAGTAGCCCTGCAACTCGCGGAAGAAGGAGCGCATCGCCCGGGCGTAGAGCTCGGGGCGCGGCGGCAGCAGCGCCGCCCCTGGGCAGAGCCGCGTCGCCCGGCGCAGGGGCATGCCCTTGCGCACCCCCTCGCCATAAGCCTCCTCACTCATGTCGTAGACCACCGCCCGCGCCGCTCCCAGGGGGGCGACAAGCAGCGGCCGGCGGCGCAGGGAGCTGTCGGCCACCCGCTCGACGGCAACCGCGAAGTCGGCGACGTTGAAGTGCAGCACCGCCCGCTCCCGGGTGCCGGGAAAGAGCGCGCTCATCGCCCGGCTCCCGAGTAGCGGGCCAGGCAGAGGGCCATCTGCGCCCCGTTGCGCGGCGCCTGGGCGCGCACGTGGTTGTTGAAGACGATGATCCCCGAGGCGGCGCCACGGCTCAAGGCCGGCATGTGGGCGGCACACCAGGCATCGAGTTCCTCGGCGCTGTAGTCGTAGTTGAACTTTTTCTGCATGTTGCCGGAACGCCAGCCCTCGAGGTTGCGGCCATGGAAGCGGGCATAGAAGAGGTCGGGGTTGGTGACCACGTCGAGGGGCGGGAAGAGGCTGGGCAGGGCCGGCGCATCCACCGTCACCAGGGTGACGCGGCGGCGCGAGAGCTCGGCGAACACCGGGTCCACCGCCCAGGAACGGTGCCGGAACTCCACCGCCGTCGGCAACCCCTCGAGACCGTCGAGCAGGGCGGCGAGGTAGGTGCGGTTGGCGACGCTGCGCTCGAACTCCGGCGGCAGCTGCACCAGCACCGCCACCAGCCGCTCCCCGAGAGGGGCGATGCCCTGGCGATAGAGGGCCAGCTGCTGCTGCCAGCGCTCGTCCCGCTCATGGGTCATGGTGCGGGTCAGCTTGGCGGCGAAACGCAGATGGGAGGGCGCGGCGGCGACCATGCGCGCCAGGGACTCGGCCCGCGCCATCTGGTACCAGGTGTAGTTGAGCTCGACCACCGAGAAGGCGCGCCCGTAGAGGCCGAGCATGGCGGCACTCTTCGTCCCCGGCGGGTAGAAGCCACCGTCGATCCACTCGCTGTAGGAGTAGCCGCAGGTGCCGACCATGACCGGGCACAGGGCGGCGGGGCGGCCACCTGCCGCCCCGCTCCGCACCTCGACCCGCGCCGGCGCGGCGGGCTCACAGCCGCTTGCCGTCGAACTCGGCATGGCGCCCCCGGAGAACCCCGACCACCTTGCCCTGCACCAGCACCTCGCCGAAGGGGTAGCACATCACCTCGTAGGCCTCGTTGGCCGGGCGCAGCTCGATATGGTCGCTGTAGAGAAAGAAACGCTTCACCGTCGCCTCCTCGTTTTTCACCAGGGCGACGACGATCTCGCCGTTTTCCGCGTACTGCCGAGGCTCGCAGAGCACCACGTCGCCGTCGAGAATGCCGGCGTCGCGCATCGACTGCCCCTTGACGCGCAGGGCGAAGAGGTTGTCGCCGGGAAACATCAACGGGTCGACGACGATGGTCTCCTGCCACTCCTGCTGGGCGTACATCGGCAGCCCGGCGGCGATGCGGCCGACCAACGGCACCTCGCGCCCCGTCCGGCAGGGCATCGGCTCCCCCCCGCCCGGCAACAGGCGGATGCTGCGGCCATAGCGGCCCTGGCGGGCGACCATGCCCTTCTTCTCCAGCTGCTGCATCAGCTGGGCCACCGCGGTATGGCTGACGCCAAGGTCGGCGGCGGCCTGGCGCAGGCTGGGGACGCGCCCCTCCCCTTCCAGCCGCTGACGGAGATAGGAGAACAACTGCTGTTGTCGTGCGGTCAGTTCCATGATGGCTCTTTGTATATGTACATTGTCCGTTTACGGTCATTATACATATACATTGCCATATGTCAATATACTTCCATGGGGCCTTGAAAACATCGTGTGGCGAGGGAAAGGGGCCTGCCGTCAATCGCCCCCGAGGCAACGGGAGAGCTTCTCCCAGTCGCGCTGATCGACCCACTTCCACTTCTCGGCAAAGCCGCGGTCGCTGGGGAGGAGCCTGTCGGCCTTGCGCCGCGCCAGGTAGTTGTCGAGCTGGCCGGGCCCGCCGCTGTACATGGCATAGACCATGCCGGGGACCTGGCCGATCTTGGCCGCCGCCCCGTTCTGCAGGGCGTGGCGGCGCAGATAGAGGTCGGCGATCTCGCAGCCGGCGCGGGCGTTGTAGCGGATGTCCCAGCGCAGGCGATTGCGGTCGTAGATGCCGCGCCACACCCGCTCGTTGACCTGCATCAGCCCCACCGAGGTCTGATTGGAGGAGAGGATGAAGGTCAGTTTGCGGTTTTTCTCGATGAACTGGCGGAAGCAGCTTTCCTGCCAGGCGATGGCGACAATCATCGTACGGAACATGTCCTGCAGCGGCTCGGCCAGCGGCTCCTTGGCGAGCACCCCGGCGGCGGCCTCGGCGAGCACCGCCCGCACCCGCTGCAGATAGTCGTCAAGGTCGCCGGCCGGTACCCGCCACTCGAGGAGCTCGGCCGCCGCCGGCACTTCGGCGGCGTAGGCCCGGCCGAGGAAAAAGCGGCCAAGGCTCGAGAAGGGGTCTGGCTCCTCTTCTTCCGGCGGCAGATCGATCTCGAGGATCTCCTCCTCGGCACTCTCCGGCGGCGCCGCCTCCACCGGCGGCAGCTGCAGCAGCTGCCGCAGCCTGGGGTCGATCTCCATGCCGTAGGGCAGCGCCGTCTCCTGGCCGGTGAGCATCGCCGCCAGCTGCTTCAGCCCCTGTTCGCTGATCTCGATGCCCAGGGTCGGCCCCATCTGGTCGAGGACCAGCAGGGCGTCGGCTGCGGTGAAAAAGGCCAGGAAACCTAAGGTATTAGGAGATTCCCTGGCATAGAGCTGACGCCGGAAGAGGGGGGCCAGGGTGCGCCACACCCGCAGGAACTGCTGGCGCACGAAGTCCCTCTCGAGGTCCTGCTCCTCGAGGGCGGCGGCGAAGGCGTAGCGGGTGTCGAGGAGGACGTCGGCGAGCAGGCGCTGGTCCTCCGGGGTCAGGGGCTCGGCGGCGATGAGGGAGATGAGGCGGACGAGGAAGACGTCCCAGGTCTCCCAGAGACGGATCACTTGCCGTCGCTCGGCGGGGTCGAGGGTCTTCTTCTCGTGCTGTGTGGTGAAAACGTCTTCGACCTCGGCCTGCAATTCCACTTCGAGACCGTCCCTGGTGACAACGAAGCGGCTGCCGTGCAGGCTGTCGAGCATGGCCTGGGTGGCCTGGCGCACCTCGGGGTGGAAGAGCGGGGCGAGGAACTCGCGCATGTCGCGCACCGGCGGAGCCAGGTCGAAGCGGACCCGGTTGAGATAGTCGGCGACGCGCGGCTTGGCGAATTCCCACAGCACCCCGGCGACGGTGGCCGGCTGCCGCGACAGGGTGGTGAGGGTGGAATCGACGGTGCGGAAGGCGAGGGCGAAGGAACGACCGTCGAAGACCGGCTGCTGCACCAGGGTGAGATAGCCCTGCCATTCCACCGGCACCAGGCACTCGCCGGCGAGCTCGGTGCCGAGGCGGATGGTGAGGCGCATGTCGAGGCGCACGTACTTGCCGGCGGAGGAAAACTTCGGCTCTGCGATGCCGAGATAGGTGCACTCGCCGGGTCGGCCGACGATGGCGGCGCTCTGGTTCTTGCCGGGAAAGGCCTCGCGCACCAGCAGCGAGGTAAGCAGCTTGAAATCGAGGGTCAGCGGCAGGGTGACCTGCCGCGCCACGGCCGGCCCGGCAGCCAGCAACAGCACGACCAGGGTCGCCACCGCCGCCAGGCTCATCGCCCGGCCGAGACGCCACCATCCTGGCGCCCCGCGCCGGCCTGCCGGCCCATCTCCCGTCACCAGGACCTCCGCCATTCCCTGCCGCCTGCCCATCCCCCTCCTCCCCGTAACATCTCTCCGCGCCTCCCGGCCCGCCGCCCCTGGCCCCCGTCGGGACCAGGCGTCCGGCAGGCACCGCCGTCACCTCCGCCTCTTTTACCCCTCGACCGCCGGGAACACCATAAAAAAAGAGAAAACGGGCCTTCCGCGCCTGCCGCGCACAAGGCGCTGGGGCGGCGGGTCAGGCGTTGGGGGCGCGGCAAGGGCGGCAGCACCCCCCCTTTGCGACGAAAAGAGTTGGAGAAGGGTTCAGCGCAGACTGCGCACGAGGCGGCCAAAGCCGCCGGGGATGGTGCCCGAGGACCAGAAGGCACGGCCCTGTTTGAAATCGACGAACCAGTAGCCGCCCGGCTTGCGCTGCGCGGCGACGAAGATGAAGGGCTGCTCGCGGGAGAAGGCCATGTGCAGGTACAGTCCCTTGCCGTTGCGCACCGGCTCGAGAAGGGACAGGGCCTCCTCCAGGCTCGGCAGCCGCCAGTCGCCGTAGCCGGCGAAGCCGGTCTCGTTGGCCCGGGTTATGGCGGCGCGGATATGGCGGATGGAGCCGATGTCGATGCCGCCACTCTGCCACATCAGGCTGGTGCGGCGGTCGACCACCACCTCGGGAACGCCGACATCGACGAGGAAGTTGTCGAAGCGCCCGGAGGGGTTGAGCTCGGCCTCGAAGAAGTTCCAGCGCTCGAGGATGCCGGCGATGTCCTCGTCGTTGACGATGGCCTCCGCGGCGGGCAGGGCCACCGTCTTCACCTCGACGAGCAAGTCGTCGTCGGGGAGCGGCGCCCCCATGTCCTCGCTGCGCACCTCCTCGCGGCGCGGCACCACCAGGCGGGAATCGCCCTGCTCGTCGAGAACCGTGGCGATGAGCCATTCCCTCACTTCCTCGTTGATGGCGTAGCTCTTCTCGTAGTTGGACGAGGTACCCTGCTGGACGACGCAGTTCTTGACCAGCTCGGGCGGCGCCTTGATCTCGGCGACGACCCGGGCATGCTTGACCGCCCGCTCCATCAGGCAGAGCTTGGGCTCCTCGCCCCAGTTGTCGATGAAGAAATAGTAGACCATCTCCTTGTTGTTGCGTACCCGCTCGCGCCCGCCCCAGGATTCGAAGGTGCCGAACGACATGTCCGGAGTCATCGCCCAGTCGATGGGGCTGATCGTCCTCTCGCCGACTTTGATCTTGTGGTACATGCCCATGCCAACCTCCCTGAAAATGTGTGCGCTTGCTGGTCGCCGGGCAGGAACAGGGCGCCCCGGCGGCAGGC
>JANJUM010000272.1 GCA_024710585.1 Desulforhopalus sp. | reverse complement strand
ACAGCGGGGCCCGGCACTGGTTGTACTGCCAGGTCAGTTTAAAATTACCGATCCTGCCTTCAAGCAACGCTTTGCCCCGAACAATATCGCCGATTTTGCCGAACTGGAGCTCGATCGAGCCAATTTCACGGTGCTTGAGCGTGCCCATCTCGGTCCGCTCCTCGATGAAGTGACCTTGGCGGTGAACATGGGCGACCCTCAGGGTCTACGCAACTTTCGCAAGGGGAAGTTTGCGACAACGCGATGGTTTCTCCAATTCGATGTCTTGCGCGCCGAGCCTGTGGCCGAGGCGGGCACCAGCTTTGACGGCCAGGCCCTCGGCGATCTCGTAACCACTCTGGCCGGCGACAGCCTCGGCGGCAAGGCCGCAGGGTCTCTCATCGCCTCGACCGGCGGCAGCGACAATACCCGTATCTGGATAATCGGCCTGCGATACAAGATCATCGATGCCGTAAAGAGCGAAGTGGTATCGACGAACTATATCGAAGACAAAATGGAGGTCGGCAGTTCCAGCGCCAAGTTTCTTGGTATCAGCCATACTGAACAGGGCGGAATGACCATAGATTCCATGGTGCATCGCTTGGTGCAGAAATGTGTCGCGGAAATCGACAAAGCGAAAGGTCATCCCTCGGCATTGGCAGCCATCCCCACCCCCCAGAATGATTCCCATCCCGTGGGGACATCGAATCATCCACTGGCTGTTGCTTCTTCAAGAAGCCAGGAATCCCACCAGGGAACAATGCCAGCAGCAAAGAACCAAGTACGCGAAATGGCCATCGAGGCCGGTCCGAATTGCCAGGAACTACGAAAATCTTGGCAACTGGGTGACGCCTCCGTCATGCAACGATATCTTAAGGAGTGTGCGAAATGACCGACACAACGAATGTCAGTGCCTCAACCCTTTTTGTCTCCACCTTGACCATAGCCGTCATCGTCGCTTCCATGCTTTTTGCTGGCTGCGCCAAGCCTCCCCCGAAACCGCTGGATCGCCCGGCCCTCGATACTCCGCTTTCCCTGGAGGTCGCCGTTCGCATGATCGCCTATGACCTTTTTGCCCAGATCAACAATCAGCACTTGCCCCGTGCGCTCACCTTCGCCGAACGCGTCAAGACTCAAGGCAAGACGCAAACCGAAACAAAATCCTTTTCCTTTGCCACCGATGCGGTGATGAACGGAGACACCGGCGAAGAAATCGAGCTGAGTGCGCAAATAAACGACATCATAAAAAATACCGCGAGCAACAGCTTCCCCCAATTCTCCTTCAAGGCAATGACCCCGCAATCCATTGGTGACGTCGACCTCGTCATTCTCGGCGTGATCAAGCACGAAACTTACAACAATAACTCGGCTAAGTTCTACCGCCTCTATCTCTCGGCAGTCGATATGAAAAGTGGCCAGGTGAAGGCGCACTCCGAGGCCTGGCTCGCCAACCAGGACTTAAAACTGTTGCCAACCCCGCTCTTTGCAGATAGCCCCATGTTTATCAGGGATACCCGCTCGGAAAAGATCATCGCCACGGCCACCGCCGCCACCGGGTCCACCGTCGACAAGGACTACCTTGCCGCAATGGAAACCAATGCCCTCCTTGCTGAGGCAGCGAAGGCCTACGACGAAGGCAACCACCAGGAGGCCGTGAAACTATTTGGCAAAGCGGCGGAACGGGAAGACGGCCAACTCCTCAAGACATATGCGGGACTCTATCAAGCCCACCTCAAGCTCAAACAACTCGGCCCCGCGGAGGATGCCTTCGCCAAACTCGCCGAGATCGGCATCAAAAACGGCTCGCTGAGCGTCAAGTTTCTTTTCCAGGTCAACGACACCCGCTTGTTTGGCCAGGGAGACGAACTGCTCGAATATGATATCTGGCTCCGCCAACTCGCCAGAAAAATTATTGAATCCGGTGCTTGTGTGGAGATTTCTGGACACGCCAGCCACACCGGCAGCGCCGACTACAACAAGAAGCTCTCCGAAAAGAGATCCAACCGCATCCAGAAACAAATGCTCACCTATGCCCCGGAGATCGCCAGGAAGACCTCTGCTGTCGGCCGAGGATTCGAGGAAAACATCGTCGGCAGCGGCACCGACGATATTCGCGATGCCATCGACCGCAGGGTGGAATTCAAAGTGATGGAATGTCGGCAATAAGCAACAAAGCGTCATCCTTCGACATCCCGAGGCGCGGCACTGGCTGCCACAGGTTCGGCCTCCCGCGCCGTGCAACCGGATTGTCGAGGGGGAAGGTGGACACGAGCCGTCTTCCTATTGCATATTGAGGCAATGATCCTTGGCGGGGCAGGGACAGAGCATAAAAAAAGGCACTTGACGATCTTTCGCCAAGTGCCTGAATGTCCGTCTGGAGCGGGATATGGGATTCGAACCCACGGCCTTCAGCTTGGGAAGCTGACACTCTACCACTGAGTTAATCCCGCTGGAAACGGTGTCACTATAAAGAGCGGTCGGGCGTTTGTCAAAGGCTTTTCGCGACTTGGCGCAGCGCAGGGGGGCTGCAGCGTTCACCGCGCTAGGCCACCTTCCGCCCCTTGATGGTGAGCACGAACTCCGAGCCC
>JANJUM010000026.1 GCA_024710585.1 Desulforhopalus sp. | reverse complement strand
AGTATAGCCGACAGCGGAAACGAAGAAAACAGCGGCATCGAGGCATTCGGCCCGTTCTACCCTCGCCCCCTCGGGGGATGGGGGATCGCCTTTAGAGGAGGACACCATGGCCAAAACCAAGACCTTTCGCGTCGAGAGCGGCAGGACGCTGTTCAAGTGCCCGATCTGCCAGAGCAAACGGATGTACCCCATTCCCGCCGCTGTCCGGCAGCGCTCCCTGCGCTGCGACAAATGCGGCGAGATCACCCGCTGCACTTTCAACCGCCGCCTCGAGGAGAGGGAACAGCAGTTCGGCCTGGCCTTGCTGCAGACCGGCGAAAGCGCCGACCTTGCCGTCGAACTCGCCGATATCTCGCTGCGCGGCGTCGGCTTCGATATCCACCAGCGCGATGCCGCCAAGGTCGCCGTCGGCCGCCGCGTCTCGCTCAAGTGCCCGTGGAACCCGCATCTCTTCAAAAACACCCGCTTTATCGTGCGCTCCATCAAAGGCCAGCGCGTCGGCGCCGAGAAAGAGCAGTAAGGAAGGCCCCGGCGGGGGCGCTCAGTCGGCAATGCGCTTGTTGGTGGTGACGAAGCGCAGAAACGACGGCAGGTTCTTTATAAAGCGCAGCCAGCTGTCCGGTGAACGCCACAGCATGGCCACATAGCCCCACATCACCCGCGGCCGCTGGAAGTGGCTGCGGTAGAAATCGATGAACAGCCGCTCCATCTGCTCCCGCTCCAGTCCATGGGGGACAAACTGGAACTCCATGCAGTCCATCTTTTGCCAATCCTCGGCGAAGCTGCCCATAAGGGGGCCGGCCTCCTTGATCTGCCGGTAGACCGGCGAGCCCGGGAAGGGGGTGAACTTCGACAGGTTGAAGTCGTCGATGGGCAGGGAGAACACGTATTCCTTGCTCTTTTTGATGCTCGCCGCCGTCTCCCCGGGCAGCCCCATCATCAGCAGCCCCTTGACCCGGATCCCGGCCTTCTTGATGAGCAGGATGGTCTCGCGCATGGTGACCAGGTCGACGTTCTGGCGATGGGCCGAGAGCAGCTCGGCGTCGCCGGTTTCGATGCCGAGGCTGATCATCCAGCAGCCGGCCGCTTTCATCAGGCGGAGCAACTCCCCATCGAGGTGCTCGGCGCGGGCGGCGCAGTTGAACGTCATGCCCAGCGGCCGCTCCTTGACCATACGGCAGAAATCGACCACCCGCTGCCGGTTGAAGGTGAACTGGTCGTCGTAGAAATTGAGGTGGCGCAGCCCGTAGGTGCGATGCAGGAACTCCATGTGGCGATAGAGGTAGTCGGCCGAGTTGTAGCGGAAGCTGCGCCCGAAGACGGAGCGGTCGCAGTAGCTGCAGGCGTAGGGGCAGCCGCGGCTGGAGATGCAGCTGCCGTTGGGCGCCGTGGGGTAGTTGAAGATGGGCAGGGTATAGGCCTGGGGATAGCCCTCCAGCTTGGTATAGGCGGGCAGCGGCAGGCTGTCGAGGTCAAGCAGGGTGCGGCGGCGGCCGCTGAAGACGATCCGCCCCTGGCTGTCGCGATAGACCAGGCCCTCCACCGCGGCGAGGCCCTCTGGCGGGGTGGTGAGCAGCTGGCGCAGCGTTTCCTCGCCCTCGCCGACGACGACATAGTCCACCGCCGGGTACTGCTCGAGGACCTCCTCGCGCAGGGCCGAGACATGGACCCCGCCGAACACCGCGCGGATCCCCGGGTGCACCGTCTTCACCAGACGGGCGAGACGCTCGCCGTCGAAAAAGCTCGAGGTGGTGCAGGAAAAGCCGATGTATTCCGGGCGCCTGTCGCGCACATAAGCGAGGATGCGGCTGTCGGAATCGGGGTGGGCGTAGCAGTCGATGATATCGTTGTCTATGCCATGGGCGCTGAGATAGGCGGAGATCGAGGCCAGCCCCAGGGGTGGCATGATGTTGGCCACCCGGGAGATATCGTGGCCGGCGCGTCGGGCGCTGTACCCCAGGGGGTGAACGAGCAGGATGGTGGGCGCTGAAGACATCGTATCCTCGTAGGGAATTGGGGGAGACAGGTATTGGGGAACGCTTCCCCTGGCTGGACTCACCGCGAGGGCAGCGGCCGCAGGCTGAGGCGCATTCCGATCCACGGCTGGCTATAGGTCAGCTCGCCGACCATTTCGCGGGCGGGATGTTCCACACGCCACAGCGGCAGAGGCCCGAACCGCCCGGAGGTGCCGCCGCCCTCTTCACGACAGAGGCGCCGCCACCAGGGGCCGGAGCACGGCGGGCACCATGCGCGCTGCCAGAAAAGACGCTCCAGGGCCGTGCCGAGAAACCCGGGCAGACCGCTGTCCGCCACCACACCCTTGACATGGAGGACCTCCTGCCCCGCGCCTTCCTTCTGCTGCGCTTCGAGCAGCTTGACGCCGCTCGCGTCGAGCAGGGCGTAGCGAAGCGTCCCCGGGGCGCGCTGCAGGGCGAGGATGCCGGAAAAACGGGTCTCCCCCCAGCGCTGCAGCTGCACGGCGTAGAGGCTTCGCTCGACAGCCCCCTCGCCCGCCGCCGGAGGTGCGACAGGGGGCGGAGGTGCGGCGCAGCTGGCGAGCAGCAGGCAGAGCGAGAGCGCCAGGAGGCCGCGAGGCAGCATGCTCATCGCCCACCCCCCTTGCCGAACGCGAGCAGCGCCGGGCTGACCAGCAGCGCCGCTGGCAGGGCGGCGCCGATGCCGACCAGCACGGTGATGCCGAGGGCATGCAGGGCCGGATGGGTAGCGAAGGCGAGGACGCCGAAGCCGATGAGGGTGCTGAGCGCGCAGATGGTTACCGCCCGCGCCGAGCCGACGGTCTCGGCCCTCTGGCAGGCGCAGACGATGAAGATGCCGTAGTCGACGCAGAGCCCGATAACCATGATGCCCATGATGAGGTGCATCATGTTGAGCTGGCCATCGGCGAAGCGGCAATAGAGGAGCATCGCCGCCAGGGCGGCCAGCACCGGCGCCAGAACCGCCAGCACCGCCCGCAGACTCCTGAACTGCAGGCTGACGAGGAGGGCGATGGCCAGGGCCGCGGCCAGCGACAGGGAGACGATATCGTGCTTGAGCAGCCGCTCCACCTCCCCTCGCCACTTGAGGGCGGCGAGGACATGGATGCCCTGCTCCTCCTCGGCAAAACGCAGCAGTCTGGGCAGCGATGCGGCATCGACGGCGACGGTGGTCATGGCCAGATAGCCGCCGTCGCCACCGCGTCGCAGCATGGTGGCGAAGAGCGGCTGCAGCGGCCCATCGAGAAAGCTCTCGGCGGTCACCGGCTTTGGCTCCTCGTCCAGCCAGGCCCAGAACGGCGCGAAGGCCGTATCGGCAAATCCCATTTTCCGCGCGGCGGCGAGCAGCTCGGTGTCGAAGGCGGGGCGCAGCGTCGCCCACAGCTCCCGCCAGAAGCGGAGATGCTCCTCCTGCACCGTCGGCCCGGGCAGCAGGGGAGCGAAACTCTGGAAGGAATTGAAGCCGGCCTGGCGCAAAAAGCGGGCCACCCGGGCATTGCCGTCGAGGGCCGCGGAAAGGCTGTCGCCCTCGGCGACGACGAAGGCCTGCTCGCCGCTCTCTCCCCAGGTGGCGGCGAAGTGGCGTTCGTCGGCCATGACCCGGGCGTTTGGCACGTCGAGGGCGCGCAGGTCGCCATTGTAGCGCAGGTGCGGCCAGGAGAAAGCGCCGCCGACGAGCAGTGCCAGCCAGCAGAGGACGAAGACCTTCCCTCCCCCGACGCGGGGCATGACGCCTTTCAGGGCGAAGCCCCGGTGATCCTTGTCGCCAAAGGGGACGGCCACGGTGGGGATGACCAACCAGGTCAGGGCCAGGGCGATGGCCACTCCGAAAAGGGCGAGCAGGGCCATCTGGCGGTGGGAGACGACCTCGGAAAAGAGCAGCACGATGAACACCGCCATGGTGGTGGCGGCGGCGAAGACCATTGGCCGGGCCACCGCCGCCATCGCCGCCGCCCTGTCCCTCCCGCCCTCGCTGAGGGCGAGGTAGAGGTGCACCGAGAAATCGACGGCGATGCCGAGGAGGACGATGCCGAAGCCCAGGGCCAGGCCGGTGGGTTCGCCGTAGAAGAGGCGGGTCAGGGCGATGGCCGGCGGCGCGGCGAGGAAGGGCACGGCAAAGACCGCCAGGGCGCGGAGACTGCGCAGGCTGAGGAGCAGCAGCAGGAGCAACAGGACGCTGGCCAGGGGCAGCAGCAGGCGTAAATCCTTCTTCACCGTGTCGCTGTTGGCCAGGGTATGGGGCAGACTGCCGATGACGCGCAGGGTCACCTGCGGGGCGAGGGTGGCGGCGGTGCGCTGCAGGAGCCCGTTGATGACCAGGCCGTTGTCGCGGTTGGTCAGCGGCAGACGACTCTCAGCCGCCACCAGGCAGCTGCGGCCGTCGCGGCTCATGAAGTAGCCGTCGTCGATGATGATGGCGTGGGAGGCGCGGAGATGCTGCAGCTTGGCGAAAAGCAGCGAGGTGAAGCCGAGGGGGTCGACCTGGGCCTGCTTCTTCATGGCCATCGAGCCGGGGCCGTTGAGCATGGCAAAGGTCCGCGCCAGGCCGGCGGCGATGCCCGCCGGGGTGGTCATCTCCACCAGCCGGAGGCGGTCGACCTCATCGAGCAGGGCTGGCAGCGAGGCTTGCAGGCGCGAGAAGAGGGCCGCTTCGTAGCCAGCCGGCAGCCGCGCCAGCACATGGGAAAAGAGCCCGCTGCCCGCCATCTCCCCGCCGAGCAGGGCGGCGCCGCTGTGCAGGAGGCGCCGCGCCTGGTCACGGTCAAGCCGGCTGTCGTCGACGCTCAGGGTGATGAAGACGCGGTCCACCAGGCCGAGGCGCTGCAGCTGGCGGATATCGCCGCGCACCGCCTCCCCGGGGAGGAGGTCGACGGCATCTTCCTTGAGGCGCAGGTCAAGGCTGCCGAAAATGCCGAGGACGACCACCAGCAGCGCCAGCCCCCAGCGGAAGAGGACGAGAGGACGGCTCATGGCTGCGCGCAGGCCTCGAAAAGGCGGGGGTCGACCGGGCCATCCTCCTCGGTGGCGGTGAAACGCAAGGTGGTCGAGTCCCCACCCGGCTCGGCGATCAGTACCCGCTTCGGCCGCAGGGTGGCCTCATCGAAGAGGATGCGCACTTCCTCGACGTACTCGCGGGTCTTGCTGTCCTTGGGGACGACGCGCAGCTCGGCCCCCTCGCCATGAAGCTCGTAGCCATCGGCCAACCTGCCGTAATCGCCGCCCAGCCACAGCCATAACTGCTCGGCGACGGTGCGCATGATCGGGTCGCCGTCGAGGGAGAAGGGGGCCGGCTCGGCCCGGTCGCTGCAGCGCAACCCGATTCGGCCATTGAAAATGAGGGCCGAGGGCACCGGCCTGGTGAACTCCCAGCGCAGCTTGTCGGGGCGGACCACGGTGAGGCTGCCGTGGAAGATGACCGGCTCGGCGAACAGCGACAGGCGCCGCTCCTGGATGAATTCACTGCGAAAGGAGGAAATCGCCGCCGCGGCCCGCTCGACTTTGCCGAGCAAGGCGGCGGTGGCCGGGTCGCCGGCGGCGCGCAGGGTGTGCGGGCAGGACAGAACGAGGACGGCCAAGGCCGCCATGCCCAGGCCCCGCGCCAAAATGTGCAGTCGTTTCGTCATCACCTCATCTCCAGCTGATCGTCAAGAATGGCCAGGCTCGCCAGGGCCTCGCCCTCAGCAGGCGCAGAACTCGACCGCGCTGAACGTCTCGCCCAGCCCGAGGAGGAGGATCCTGCCCCGGGTGCGGTCAAAAGGCATCGGCTCCTTGGCGACCAGCCCGGCGGGGATGGCCCCTCCGGCAAAGGCGGCCACGGCAAGAACGGCGGCCACCGCCGAAGCCGAGGCGAACTCGCCGCAGAGCCTGCGGCAGTCGGCCAGCGGGGCGTCGATGCCAGCCTGGCGGAGAAGCTCCCTCAGCCGGCCTTGGTCACGCCGCCGCTGGGGTATGTCGGCCAGGACGAGGCTCCACGGCGGCCCAGGGGTCGCGCTCAACCGTGCCGCAAGCCGCATCAGGCCACTATCCCCGCCGTTGCCATGAAACAGTGATCGCAAGGTGCACAACCCCCCGCTGCCGCCGCGCTGCAGCAGCAGAGCGCCGCCGCCGTCGCAGAGCCCTCGCGACGTAAGGGTTCCAGGGTCGAAGAGCGGCGAAAAACGCGGATGACCCTCGTCGGCGCAAACCAGCAAGGCGGGTCGCTCGCCGCCGTGAAAGAGATGCTCCGCTGCCAGCAGGGCCTCAGCGAAGGAGGCCTCGCCCCCGGCCATGGTGACATTGGGCCCGTCGGCCTGGCAAAGGATGGCGGCCTGCCCGGCCGGGCCGTTGTGCACCGAGCCGACAAAATCGGTGGGGCTGGGGAACTGCTCCCCCGACTGAAAGAGGCGCTGCAGGAAATCGTGGGTTTCACTGAGCCCGCCCCAGCCGCTGCCGGCGAAAATCGCCCCCGGCGCCGGCCCCTCCCGCCGTGCCAGGCCGGCCAGGGCGAGCACCAGGCGCGGCAGCCGCTTGAGGCGGCGCAGCTGCGCCGCCGGCAAGTCGATGGCAAGACGCTCCAGCGGCACCGCCCCGGCCGGCGAGCCCCCGTCGGCAAGGGCGGCGAGGGTGGCGGACGTATCGCCCGCACCGCTGAGGCAGGCATAGCCCGAGACTGTCAGCGGCGGTGGCGGCGGTGTCGCATTTCGTGCAGGAAAAGCCCCCGGCGCGGCGATCACCAGGGCGCCGTTGTTGCCTCCGAAGCCAAATGAGTTGGAGAGCACCGCCTTGACCGGTGCGGCGCTGGCCGCAGTCAGCGGCGTCAGGCCGAGGCCCTCGTCGAGCGCTTGCAGGCCGGTGTTGCCAGGCATCAGACCGTGGCTGACAGCAAGAGCGGCCACCGCCGCCTCCACCGCCCCGGCGGCGGCCAGGCCATGGCCGAGGGCACCCTTGATGGAAGAGAGCGGCGGCGGCACGGCGAAGAGCCTGCGCAGCGCCATCGCCTCGGCGGCATCGTTTTCGGGGGTGCCGGTGCCGTGGAGGTTGACATAGTCGATGGCCTCGGGAGCGAGACCGGCGTCTTCCAAAGCCCGCCGCATCGCCAGCAGGGCGCCCTGTCCCTCGGGGTGGGGGGCGGCGGGGTGGTAGGCGTCGCAGCTCAGCCCGGCGCCGCGCAGCTCGCCCAGCGACCTGTCGGGCGATTCGGTGGTGAGGAGGAGCAGCGCCGCTCCTTCGGCCACCGCCATGCCGCGGCGATGACGATCGAGGGGGCGGCAGCCCTGGCGGTCCACCAGCTGCAGGGAATGAAAACCGTAATAGGTGAGGCGGCAGAGGGAGTCGACGCCGCCGGCGAGAACCGTCCTTACCGTGCCCCGGCGCAGCATGGCCAGCGCCAGGGCGATGGCCAGGGTGCCCGAGGAACAGGCGGTGGACACGGTCAGGGCCGGGCCGCTGCAGCCCACCGCCGCCGCCACCGTTGCGCAGACGGTGTGCAGACCGTGCCAGCGGTAGGCGGCGCTGTCGTCGACGCCCTCTCGCAGCAGCCATTCGCTCGCCTCCATGCCGCGGGGGGTGGTGCCGACCACCCCCGCCTCTGGCGGCCCGCCGGCCCCCCTCATGGCCTCCCCTGCCGCGGCCAGGGCGAGGCGGTGGGTGCGGGGCAGCCCAGCATCCCCAGCGGGGTCGGGGGCCTCGCCCACCGGCAGCAGCTGCTGCGCCGGCACGGCAAAGCGCGTCAGCGGGGCGATGGCGCGGCGGTTGTCGATGAGGCCGCGCCAGGTCTCGTCCGCATCCCGCCCCAGGGGGGTGACCATGCCAATGGCGGCGATATGGACCGGGCGTTCGCTCAAGAACGGGCCTTTGGCGAGTTTTCCTCTATATAGCGGGCCAGCGCGGCCAGGGAGGCGAAGACCTTCTCCCCCACCTCCTGGTTGTTGATGACGATGCCGTAGTCCTTCTCAACCATCACCACCATCTCGAGGACGTCGATGGAATCGATGCCCAGCTCGCCGCCGACGAGGCGGGCATGTTCGTCGAAACTTTCAGGGGTTACATCCTGGAGGTTGAGAATGTCGATCAGCTTGACCTTGAGTTCCTCTATCAGTTGCTGCATGTTGCCTTCGCTCGAAATCTAGAAATTGCCGGCATGCGCCCCGTCTGCCGACCAGTGGAGGAGCGGCGGGGGATTTCCCGCCATATGGGCTTACCTGCCGTATTGACATGAATATTCTGGACTTGCGGCCGCTGCCGGCCGAAGGATCATCTTAAAGGAGCGGCCGGGCTTTGTCATCTAAATTGGTGGCGATTTGAGAAATAATGGGGTATCAGTAGCGATTGTCATTAACGGCCTGGAGCGTTCTCCAGCCTGGTTTTCCGCTATAAATCCTCCCCGTTGCGAAAGACTCTTCCCCCCCTTGCGGGGCGCCTCCCATGGACAGCTTTGCGGCCAGCGATCTCACCCTGCAGGACCTCCTGCCCCACCGCGGAGGCATGCTGCTCATCGAGGAGGTGCTGCAGGTCGAACGCCGGCGGGCGGTGGTGCGCTGCACGGTGCGGCCCACCTGGCCGATGGCCGGGCCGGAAGGCGCCGACGCCCTCATCCTCGTCGAACTGGCGGCGCAGAGCGCCGGGGTGTGCAACGGCTGGGACCGCATCCACAGCAAGGGTCTGGACTCGGACAAGACCGGCTGGCTGGTGGGCATCAAGAAGGCCGAATTCCACCTGCACCTCCTGCCCTATGGCGCCGAGATCCTCTGCCGGGCGGAAAACATCAACGATTTCGAAAATCTTCGCGAGGTATCCTGTCAGCAGC
Organism: Desulforhopalus sp.; assembly: GCA_024710585.1. Lineage (GTDB taxonomy): Bacteria > Desulfobacterota > Desulfobulbia > Desulfobulbales > Desulfocapsaceae > Desulforhopalus_A. Next base: position 13,874 of record JANJUM010000026.1, on the reverse strand, counting down.
TCCTCGATGGACGGCTGATCGGCTCGATGATCCTCCAGCTCTATCAGGAATGACCGCAATGAACGAAACGAACCACAGGCCGGTGGCCATCGTCACCGGCGGCAGCCGGGGTATCGGCCGCGCCATCTGCCTCGAGCTGGCCGCCGGCGGCTACCACCCGGTCGTCAACTACCGCAGCGACCGGGCCGGGGCGGAAGAGACGCTGGCGGCGATCAAAGCCCAGGGCGGCGATGGCGAGCTCTACGCCTGCGACGTGCGCGACCGCGAGGGAGCGGAGGCCATGGTAGCGGACATCGCCGGGCGCCACGGGGCCATCGAGGTGCTGGTCAACAACGCCGGCATCATCGCCGACGGCCTCTTCATGATGATGTCGCCGGACAAGTGGCACAGCGTCATCGACACCTCGCTGGGCGGCTTCTACAACGTCACCCGGCCGGTGCTCGAGAGCATGGTGCGGCGTAAGCGCGGGGCCATCGTCTCCATCTCCTCGGCGAGTTCGCTCATCGCCAACCGCGGCCAGGCCAACTACAGCGCCGCCAAGGCCGGGCTCAACGCCGCCAGCCGCTCTCTGGCGGCCGAGGTGGCCCGGCTCGGCATCCGCGTCAACGTCGTCGCCCCGGGCCTGATCGACACCGAGATGATCGGCGACATCCCCAGGGACCATATCAGAAACCTCATCCCCATGAGGCGCGTCGGCACGCCGCAGGAAGTGGCCCGGGTGGTCTCCTTCCTCTGCTCCGAAGCCTCCTCCTACGTCACCGGCCAGGTCATCTCGGTCAACGGCGGGATGTTCTAGCCCTTTATCAGCGCCCATGAAATTCAAACTCATCTACCCCAAGTGGGCCAAGCTGGCGCGGCAGACCGAGTTCCACCTGCCGCCCCACGGGCCGGTGGTCTTCGCCGCCACCCTGCCGGAAGACGTCACGGTTTCCTTCTGCGACGAGAACCTGCAGGCCATCGACTTCGACGAGGAGGTCGACTTCGTCGGCATCTCGATGATGCTCACCATCCAGGTGAAGCGCGGCTGGGAGATCGCCGACACCTACCGCCGCCGTGGCGTCAAGGTCATCTTCGGCGGCATCGCCACCATGCTCCACGCCGAAGAGACCATGGCCCACGCCGACGCCGTCTTTCTCGGCGAGGCCGAGGGGCGCATGGAGGAGGTCCTGGCCGACTTCCGCGCCGGCCGCCTCAAGCCCTGCTACGACTACCTCGACAACCGCCCGGACATCGCCCTGGTCGGCCCGGCGCGCCGCGACATCCTCAACCGCCCCCTCTACAACCACAAGGGGGTGCAGATGGTCGACCTGGTGCACGCCTCGCGCGGCTGCCGCTTCAACTGCTACCCCTGCGCCGTCTCCTACCTCGGCGGGCGCGTCTTCCGCCCACGCCCCATCGACCGTGCGGTGGCGGAAATGGCGGCCATCGACAACAACCGCCTGTTCATCGTCGACAACTCCCTCGCCCAGGACAGCGACTGGGAACGCGAGCTGTTCCGGGAGATGATCCCGCTCAAGAAGAGCTGGTGCTCGCACCCCATCGAGGACAAGCCGGAGATCCTCGACCTCGCCGCCCAGGCCGGGGCCTGGTACGTATACCAGGCGGTATTCGACACCTCCGACTATATCCGCGAGCGCATCAGACGCTACCATGACCATGGCATCATGGTCGAGGGCACCATCCTCCTCGGCCTCGACAGCCATACCGAGGATTATATCAAGCGCTTCATCGACTTCCTCCTCGAGATCGAGCTCGACCTCGCCGAGTTCACCGTGCTCACCCCCTTCCCCCACACCAAGGCCTACGAGGAGCTGAGCCGCGAGGGCCGCATCCTCACCCACGACTGGGACCGCTACTCCGCCGACCGCGTCGTCTATCGCCCGCGCCACATGAGCGCCGAGCGACTCGAGGAGCTTCTTCATTACGCCTGGAGCACCTTCTACCGCGACGAACCGCAGCACATCAAGATGGCCAAGCTGTTCAAGCGGGTGGTCCAGCGGGAGATGGCCAACGACACCTTCCGGCCGCGCCAGCGCAGCCTGGCCGGGCAATCCTTCGGCAGACCGCTGCACCGCGATGAAGGAAACACCCTTCCAGGCTGAGCATATGAACGAGGCCCTGGCCAGGCTGCTCGTCGGCCCGCGTCATGGCGCGCGCGCCTTTGTCGCCGGCGGCGCCAGCTACGCCGAGGTCTGGCGCCTCGCCGCCGGCCTGCGCCAGCGTCTCGGCCGGCGACGGCCGGGAGAGCCCGGCCTGTGCCTGGCGGTGGAGGACAAGGGGGCGGTGGCCGCGGCGCTGCTCGCCAGCCTCGCCGGCGGGCCGCCGCTGGTGCTGCCCTACGCCTTCTCCGCCCAGGGTCTGGCGCAGCTGCAGCAGCGCTGCGGCTACACCGTGGCCCTGGTCGACGGGGAGCGGCCGCTGCCGCCGGGGGTGGCCAGGCTGCACCTGGAGGAAGTGGCCGGGAAGGCCCTGCTGCCAGGGGAATGTATCGGCGCCAACGAAGAACTGCTGCGCATCTTCACCGGCGGCTCCACCGGCACTCCCCAGGTGTGGTCGAAGACCGCCGCCAACCTCTTCACCGAGGGCTTCTTTCTCGCCCGCCACTTCGCCATCGCCAGCGATGACGTCATCCTCGCCACCATCCCCCCCTACCATATCTATGGCCTGCTCTACGCGGTGATCATGGTGCTGGTGGCCGGGGCGACGGTGCTCGCCGACAGCCCCTCCTTCCCCGGGGAGATCGTCGACTGCGCGCGGCGCAACCGGGCGACGGTGCTCGCCGCCGTGCCCGCCCACTACCGCGTGCTGCGCGAGAAAAGCCTTCACCTGCGCCTCGCCTTCTCCTCGGCCGGGATGCTCGACCCCGAGGACGCGACCGAGTTCGCCCGCCACAACCCGGCCGGCATCGTCGAGGTCTACGGCTCCACCGAGACCGGCGGCATCGCCACCCGCGTGCGGGCGCGGGGCGAAGATAATTTTACGCCCTTCTCGCTGGTACGCTGGAAGAGCGCCGAGGGGCGGCTGGCGGTAGCCTCGCCCTATCTCTCGCCGGAACTGCCGCTCGACGAGGAGGGCTTCTTCACCACCGGCGACCGCATCGCCGCCGACGCCCTCGGCGGCTTCGCCCTCAAGGGCCGTGTCGATGCCATCACCAAGGTCGGCGGCAAGCGCGTCGACCTCGGCGAGATTCGCCGCCTGCTCAAGGAGGACCCGAAGGTGAGCGACTGCTTCGTCCTCGCCCTGCCCGAGGCCAGCGGGCGCGAGCACCGCATCTGCGCCATGGTGGAGGGCGAGGGGGTCGACTGCCAGGCTCTGCTGCGCGCCCTCGGCCTGGCCCTCGAGCCCTATGCCCTGCCCAGGCTGCTGCGCAAGGTGGACAAGATTCCCATGACCGCCAGCGGCAAGTACGACCGCGCCGCCATCATCGCCCTGCTGGAGGGGCCATGAGCGACCTGCGCCAGGCCTTCGCAGCCGGCTACGGCCTCCTCGCCGCCTGGTCGGAGTTGCTGGACGACATCAACGTCTTCCCCGTCGCCGACGGCGACACCGGCGCCAACCTGCGCATCAGCCTCGCCCCGCTGCGTAACCCCGACGACGACCCGAAGCTGCTGTGCAAACGCCTCGCCGCCGCCGCCACCGGCAATTCCGGCAATATCGCCGCCTCGTTCTTCACCGAGTTCGCCCTCGCCGAAAGCGCTGCCGAGCTGGCGCCGCGGGCCGCTACCGGCAGCATGCGCGCCCGTCGCGCCCTGGCCGAACCGCGCGAGGGCACCATGCTCACCCTCTTCGACCGCCTCGCCGCGGTTATGACGGGGGCGGGCGAAACGCTGCCGGGCTGCGACCTCCTCCAGGAAGAGCTGCGCCAGGCGGTGCTCGCCACCCCGGCCCTGCTGCCGGAGCTGCGCTCCGCCGGGGTGGTCGATGCCGGGGCTCTGGCCATGTATATCTTCTTCGACGGCTTCTTCCACCGCCTGCACGGCGAGGCGCACCACGGCCCCCACCTCGCCGAGCTCTTTCCCGGGCACCTGCGCGTCGCCGCCGACTATCAGGGGCCGCTGGCCATCGGCAGCTGCGTCGACGCCGTGGTAGACCTCGGGGACGACCACGGCGGCGCCGATGGTGTGCGCCAGGCCCTGGACGGTCTCGGCGACAGCCTGGTGCTGGTGGACGAGAGCCAGAGGATGAAGATCCACCTGCACACCGCCGACCCGCAGCAGCTGCGCCAGCGCCTCACCGACCTCGGCACCGTGCTGCGCTGGCAGGACAGCCCCCTGCACGACCACCGCGCCCAGCCCATGGCCAGGGCTATGCCGCCGCCCCCCCTGCACCTGATCAGCGACGCCGCCGGCTCGCTGCCGCGCGAGCTGGCGCGCAGCCTCGGCATCAGCCTGCTCGACAGCTATATCGTCGTCGGCGACCAGGCCATTCCCGAGAGCCTCTGCCAGCCGGAGGAGATCTACCAGCTGTTGCGCAAAGGGGAGAAGGTCTCCACCGCCCAGGCCGGCAACGAGGAACGGCACCAGCACTACCGCGGCATCTGCCGCCAGTTCGGCCCCTCGCTCTACCTGGCGGTGGGCTCGGCCTACACCGGCAACGTCCAGGCGGCTCTTGCCTGGCGGCAGGCCGACCCTGACGGTTTCATGCTCACCGTGCAGGACAGCGGCGCCGCCTCCGGCCGCCTCGCCGTCATCGCCATCGCCCTGGCGCGGGGTCTCGCCACGGCGGCCAGCGGAGAAGACCTCCTGTCACGGGCCCGGGCGCTGTGCGACAGCTGCCTCGAGTGGGTGTTCATCAACGAGCTCAAGTACCTCGTCGCCGGCGGGCGGGTCTCGCGAGCCGGCGGCTTCTTCGGCGACCTGCTGACCATGAAGCCGGTGGTCACCCCCACCGCCGCCGGCGTCAGGAAGCTCGGCGTGGTGCGCAGCCAGAAGGCCCAGGTGGCCTTTGCCGAAGAGCGGCTGCGCCAGTGTTTCAAAGAAAACGACCGGCCCCTGCTGCTGCTGCAGTACTCCGACAACCGGCCCTGGCTGGAAGAAGAGGTGGCGCAACGGCTGCGCCGCCTGCTGCCGGAGGCCGAACTGCTGCTGGTGCCCCTGTCGATGACCTCCGGCGTCCATATGGGCCCGGGCACCTGGTCGCTGGCCGCGGCCCCGCCGCCACTGCCATGACCAGCCCACAGGCCGCTGCCGCCATCGTCATCCCCGTCTACAACCACGCCCGCCATCTCGTGGAGGTGCTGGAGGCCGCCCGGCCGCTAGGTCTGCCGCTCTACGTGGTCGACGACGGCTCCTGCGACGAAACCGGCGCGCTCCTCGACGGCATTGCCGCCATCACCCTGCTGCGCCATCATGAAAACCTTGGCAAGGGCGCGGCGCTCCTCACCGGCTTCGGGGCCGCGGCCCGCGACGGCCACCGCTGGGCGCTGACCATCGACGGCGACGGTCAGCATCGCCCCGAAGACGGCGCGGCCCTGCTGGCGGCTGTGGCCGACGGGCGGCGCTGCCTGGTGGTCGGCTCCCGCCAGGGCATGGAGGGCAACGCCAACGTCCCATGGACGAGCACCTTCGGCCGGGCCTTCTCCAACTTCTGGGTGCGGGCGGCGGGGGGGCCGCGGCTGGCCGACTCGCAGTCGGGCTTCCGCCTCTATCCCCTGCCGGAAACCCTCGCCCTGCCCGTCCGCGCCCGGCGTTACCAGTACGAGGTCGAGGTGCTGGTCAGGGCCCGGCGGCAGGGCCTCGCGGTGCGAGAGGCGCCCATCGGCGTGGTCTACCAGCCTCCCGGCGAGCGCGTCAGCCATTTCCGTCCCTGGCAGGATTTCTGGCGCAACTCGCAGACCTTCAACCGCCTCATCTGGGAGCGCCTGCTGGGGCGCGGGCGGCGATGAGCGCCCTCTTCTACCGTTTCTTACGCAGGGCGGCGGGGCTTTGCGGCCCGTGGCTGTTCGAGGCCACGGCGCGACTCATCGCCTGCGGCTACTTCCTCTTGTCAGCGAAGCGGGCCGAGAGCCTGCGCTTCTACCGCATGCTCTTCCCCGCGGCCCCGACCTCTCGACGCCTCCTCCTCACCCTGCGCCAGTACCAGAATTTCACCACCATCCACCTCGACCGCTTCCTCCACGAGATCGGCCGGCCGGCGCAGTTCACCTCCTCCGGCTGGGAGCAGCTCGAGGAGGCCTGCCGGGAGGGGGGCGCCATCCTCCTCATGTCGCATCTCGGCAACTGGGAGATGGCGGCGACACTGCTCAAGGAACGCCACCAGGGGCTGCGCCTGCTGCTCTATATGGGGGTCAAGGAGGGCGAGGCGGTGGAGGGGGTGCAGAAGGCGGAGCTGCGCCGCGATGGCGTGGAGATCATCGGCGTCGACCGGGGCCAGGGCTCGCCCTTTGCCGCCGTGGAAGCCCTGCGCCTGCTGCGCGAGGGCGGCCTGGTGTCGATTGCCGCCGATATCGTCTGGCGCGACGAGCAGCGCCAGGTGGAGGTGCCCTTCCTCGGCGGGACGGCGCGGCTGCCCGCCGCGCCCTTCATTCTCGCCCAGCTCTCCGGCCGGCCCTTGTTCGTCTTCTTCGCCTTCCGCGTCGGCGCCAACCGCTACCATGTACCTCTGTCGGACCCGATACACGTCGCCAAGGGGCCGCGCCAGGGGCACCAGCAGGCCATCGCCGCTGCGGCCGGCCGCTATGCGGCCCTGCTCGAGGAGGCCGTGCGCCGCCACCCCGACCAGTGGTACCACTTCGACCGCTTCGTCCACTAGCACGGTGGGGGGATCGGCCACTATTTTCTTTTGCAATCGCCAAAAACTGTGTAGTATCGTCCTCTCGTGCCGCAAGCAAGGGCATAAGGCACCACCAACCTCGCAAACATATAGAGCAATTCATCCTGACTCCCCGGTCGCCCGCGTCGAGCGCCGGCCGATCGCCCTGACATGACCAGAGAAGAAACCACCGCGAAGATCATCGCCATCCTCAGTGAAGACTTCGAGTTCGAAAACCCCGGCCCCACCGACAATCTCCGCGACGACCACGGCTTCGACAGCATCGACGCCATCGAGCTGCTCGGCAAGATCGAGCAGACAATTCTCGGTTTCTCCCTGACCCGCGAGGAAAAGGAGCGGGCCATGACCATCCGCACCATCGACGATATCGTCAACTATATCGAGGCGATCCGCCTGGCGCACCACACCCCCTGAACGGGGCGCCCAGAGAGGGACGCGCAACCCACCACTGTCACAGGGCCCCATGAAACGACGCGTCGTCATCACCGCCTGCTCCGCCATCACCCCCATCGGCTACGACAAGGCGACCATCCTCGACAACCTGCGCAACGGCCGCTCCGGCATACGCCCCTTGCGCGACGACGGCCTGCTCAGCCGGCGCATCCACTCCCAGGTGTTCGGCACCGTCGACTACCCCATCGACTTTCAGTTCAAGCGCCATTTCCGCAAGACCATGGGGCCGGTGGCCTTCTACGCCTGCCAGGTGGCCGGGGACGTGCTGGCCCGCTCCGGCCTCAGCCAGGAGTTCATCTCCTCGGGGCGCCTCGGCGTCGCCTTCGGCTCGACCCACGGCAGCCCGACGGTGCAGCGCGACATCTACCGCACCTTCTTCCAGGAGCTGGACAGCAAGTTCTCCACCATCGGCTCGGTGGACTACCTGCGTTCCATGGTGCATACCACGGCGGTCAATATTACCCGCATGTTCGGCATCACCGGCCGGGTCATCGCCTCTTCCACCGCCTGCACCACCAGCAGCCAGTCGATTGGCTTCGGCTACGAGATGATCAAGTACGGCATGCAGGACGCCATGCTCTGTGGCGGTGCCGACGAGTACGACACCACCACCGTGGCGGTTTTCGACAACCTCCTCGCCTGCTCGGTCAACTACAACCAGACGCCGCAGCGCACCCCGCGGCCCTTCGACCGCGACCGCGACGGCCTGGTGGTCGGCGAGGGCGGCGCCGCGGTGCTCCTCGAGGAGTACGAGAGCGCCAGGAGGCGCGGCGCGGAAATCCTCGCCGAGATCGTCGGCTTTTCCTGCAACAACAATGGCGGCGACATGATCCTGCCCAATCTCGACGGCATCACCGCCACCCTGCGCCTGGCCCTGCAGGACGCCGCCCTGCCCGCCGAGGCCGTCGATTTCGTCAGCGCCCACGCCACCGCCACGAAAATGGGCGACGTCATCGAGGCCCAGGCCATCGCCGCCGTCTATGGCGACCGGCCCCATGTCAGCGGCATGAAGAGCTACCTCGGCCACACCATGGGCACCTGCGGGGCCATCGAACTGATCCTCGCCATCTACATGATGGAGCAGGGCTTCCTCGCCCCGACCCTCAACCTCGACAACGTCGACGAGCGCTGCCGCATGCTGCGCCACACCCCGGCGGTCATCGACAGCGACGCCGCCATCGCCGCCATTCAGAACTTCGCCTTCGGCGGCGTCAACACCTGTCTCCTGGTCAAAAGCGGCAAGAGGGTCTAAGCCCATGGCCGAGCACGCCGCAGCCCCCGAGGTCCGCAGGCGGGTGGGGGACACCCTGCTCGACCTTGGCGTCACCCTGCTCTGCTGGGCCTGGTTCGTCGGCGGCTTCCTGCTGATTTTTTCCTGGGCCTATCTCCTCGTCTGGCTCCTGGCCAGGGACCGCCAGGGCGGCTTCCAGCGCCTCAACCACCATTTCTTCCGCGTCTTCTTCCTGCTGCTCACCGCCAGCGCCCGCCGCCACAAGCTCTCTATCGATCCGCGCCTCGCCACCATCCGCGGGGCGGTGGTGGTCTGCAACCACCTCTCCTACCTCGACCCGCTCTTCCTCGTCGCCCTCTTCCCCCGGCACCGCACCATCGTCAAGACCCGCTTCTTTTCCACCCCTATCTTCGGTGCCATGATCGCCCGTTCCGGCTACCTGCCGGCCACCGGCGAAGGCCGCCACGCCAGCCTCTTCCTGCAGGGCATGGAGAGCATGTCCGCCTATCTCGCCTCCGGCGGCAACCTCTTCATCTTTCCGGAGGGGACGAGGAGCCGCGACGGCCGGCTCGGCCCCTTCCACCCCGGGGCGCTGAAGATCGCCCGCATGTGCCGGGCGCCGATCTACGTGCTGCGCCTCAGCGGCAGCGACCGGTTGTTCACCCCGGGACGCTTCCTCTTCAACGCCCACCTCGCCAACACCATCGCCGTCGACCTCCTCGGCCGCCTCGAAGCCGACGGGGACAAACCAGCGGGGGTTGCCGAGCTCGACCGCCGCCTGCGCCAGGTATTCAGCGGGCAGAGCCCCCGGGAGTGAAGTGCGGCCCGGCCTGGCGGGCTGATGGAAACAGATTGCTTGCCGGCCCGCTGGCTCCGTCACGAGGGGTCCAAGCGGGGGACGATGAGGAAAATGTGCTTGTAAAACGGGGCCAAGATGTTACAATTGCCGACATTCGTTTTCCACAATCAATATCAACACCTTACACCGACCAATGGGGAGTTCGGGGAAAAGATGCCCCCGGCCCAGCTTCGCTGTTGTACAATTCCCCCCCAAGTGGTATAGGTTTTTCCCTGCGCCGGCACGGCATTACCGGCAGTAACGGCCTGTCTTTCGGCCCTGCCGCCGCTGTTTCGCCGCCCGGCACGACCCTTTGCCGGCATTGAGCATGAGGACACTGTCGCAACACCAGGCACGGCTCACCGTGGACGCCGCTTCGCCATGGTTCAGCGGCCACTTTCCCGACAACCCCATTCTCCCGGGAGTGGCACAGCTGAAGATGGTCGTCGACCTGCTGGCGGCGAGCGGCTGCGGCAGGCCTCATCTCACCGCCCTGAGCCGCGTCAAGTTTCGCCGTCTGGTCCGCCCCGGCGAGGTGCTGGACATCTCCGTAACCCCCGGGGAAACGGAAGGCCGCTGCTCTTTTGCAATTACCTGCGGGGACGACGATGTCTGTTCCGGCAAAATGCTCTTCACCCCAACCGAACGCGTCACGACGACATGAGCGACAAGATCAACGAGACCATCACCAGAATCGCGGAAATCATCATCAACGAACTGAAGCTCGAGGACGTCACCGCGGCGACCTTCAACCCCGACCTCGACCTGGTCGACGAAGTCGGCGTCGACTCCATGGACCTGGCGACGGTGGCCCTGGTACTGCGCGACGAGTTCGGCATCAGGATCGACGAAGACGACTACCCGAAGCTGTCGACGGTGCGCATCATCGCCCAGTACATCCTCGACAAGCAGAGCAGCGGGGAATGATGACAACCGGGAAGGCCTCGTGGAAATTCGCGGAGATCCTGGCGGAGCCGGGCATCCGCGAGCGCTGGGAAAAGGTTCGCCGTTACTTCTTCCTGCGCGAATCGACCTACGACATGACCAATCGCTGCAACATCCGCTGCGAAGGGTGCTATTACTACACCGGCGAGAAGCAGTTCGCCGCCGAGATTGGCGATGAGGAGGCCTGGCGAAAACTTCTCCTCGCCGAGAAGGCGCGCGGCATCACCTATGCAGTGCTGGCCGGGGCCGAGCCCTCGCTGGTGCCCCATCTCTGCCGCGTCTGCCAGCAGGTCCTGCCTCTCGGGGCCATCGCCACCAACGGCCTCAAGTCCATCCCCGCCGATATCGACTACCGCATCCACCTCTCGGTATGGGGCAACGACGCCACCAGCAAGGCCATCCGCGGCGCCAGCGACATGCTCCTGCGGCAGATCGACAACTATCGCGGCGACCCCCGCGCGGTCTTCGTCTACACCTTCACCCCCGGCAACATCGACGAGGCCAGCGAGGTCTGCGAGAGGCTCGCCCTCGCCGGCCTGCCCATTACCTTCAACATGTTCTCCTCGCCGGTGGGCTATGACGGCCCCTTGCGCCACAGCGTCGAGTCGCTGCGCCGCACCCGCGAGACCATGATGCGGCTGCTCCTCGACTACCCGCAGACGGTGCTCTTCTCCCCCTACAACGTTGTCGCCCATACCGAGCCGCTGTCCCTGCACGACCTCTTCTCCTGCTCCTACCCGCGGCAGAACCCCTCCACCGACATCGGCCTGGGGCGCTCCTTCCGCCAGTATCGTACCGACCTGCAATGGGACCGCGACGCCGCCTGCTGCGTCCCCGACACCGACTGCGCCGACTGCCGCCACTACGCCGCCGGCAGCGCCGTGGTCACCGCCCGCATGTACCGGCATGCCACCGACCCGACGACCTTTTCCGCCTGGCTCGACTACGTCGACACCTATCTGGCCGTCTGGGTGAGGGGATACGAGAAAGGGCCCAACCTCTGCGACGCCCTGGTGGCGCCGCCGCCAACCCACTAGCCGACCTATGATCACCGTCAGTTCCCTCCTCGATGCCCACTGGTACGAGCGTTACAAGACCATCTCCAAGCTCAACATCCGCAGTTCCATCTACGATGTCACCAACCGCTGCAACCTGCGCTGCAAGGGGTGCTTCTTCTTCTCTTCGGGAGAGCACCAGGTTGCCGACGAGGAAAACGACCTTGCTCAGTGGCACCAGTTCATCGACCGGGAGATGGCGCGCGGGGTCAACCTCGCCATCCTCATCGGCGGCGAACCGACGCTGTGCCTCGACCGCGTCGAGGCCTTTTACAAAAAGCTGCCCACCTTCTGCGCCACCAACGGTCTCATCAAGGTGCCGCGGGACCGCTTTCCCGACCTCATGGTCGGCATCTCCCTGTGGGGCGACAGCGCCGACGAGACCGTCCTGCGCGGCAAGGATACCTTCAAGATTTCCAGCGCCAACTACCAGGGCGACCCCAACGCCTACTACCTCTACACCATCACCCCCAAGCAGCTCGGCAAGACCGAGGCGATCATCGCCAAGATCCGCGATGTCGGCCTCAAGGTGCACATGCAGCTGCTCTCCAACGACGAGGGCGTCGACGGCTTCTCCTGGCAGCCCGACGAACTGGTGGCGGTGCGCGAGGAGATGGACGCCATGCTCGACCGCTACCCGGAGACGGTAATCTCCTGTAAGTATTATCACGAGGTCATCACCAGCGGCACCATGCTCGGCCGCAGGTTCGGCTGGATGGAATGCCCCTCGGTGACCGAGCCCCTCGACCGGCGCCAGCCGCAGCCGAAACGGCTCATCGGCTTCATCCGCTGGTCTTCGAACCTGCGCGCCATGCACCGCTGCTGCACCTCCGAGACCCGCGATTGCGCCACTTGCAAGGACGGCGCCGCCCACATGAGCTGGGTGATGGTCAACAAGCGGGCGCACATCAAAACCGCCAAGGACCTGCAGAACTGGATCGAGGTGTATGAGATGTTCGCCAAGCTCTACCGCTTCATCCCCTGGTAGCGGCATGGCCCGGCGCGACGCGGTCATCCTCGGCTACGATGCCGTCTCGCCCCTCGGCTGCGATCTGGCGCGGCAATGGCGCCGCGCTCTGGCCGGAGAGAGCGGCATCGGCCCGCTGACCCGCTTCCTCCTGCCGCCGGGCTTCCCGGTGACCATCGCCGGCGAGGTGGAGGACATCACCGGCGAGAGCTTCCCCTTCCTCTCCGCCCGCCACCAGGCGGCATGGAGCTCGCCGGTGTTCAGGTACTCTCTGCTGACCGTCGCCCGGGCCCTGGCCAGCTGCGGCCTGGAAATAACCGCCGAGCTCGCCCCACGCACCGCGGTCACCTACAGCACCGCCATCGGCGGGCTCGATGCGGTGCTCGCCGCCGACCGCCGCCTGCAGAAGGACAACCGCCTGCCGCCGCCCTACACCAACCCCAACTCCTGCATCAATATGATCGGCGGCAAGATCGCCATCGAGACAGGGGCCACCGGGCCGATCATCACCACCATCACCGCCTGCGCCACCGGGCTGACCTCGATGCTCGTCGGCGCCATGCTGCTCGCCGAGAACCGCGCCGATCTTGTCATCTGCGGGGCGGTCGATTTCCCCCTGGTGGAGCCCATCGTCGCCGGCTTTCATACCATGAACGGGGTCTACCACCCCAAAGAGGGCAGTCCGCCCGAGCCGCCGCAGCGGGCAAGCCGGCCCTTTTCCAGCGACCGCCGCGGCTTCGTCGTATCCGAGGGTGCCGGGGCGGTGATCCTCGCCGCCGGCGACTTCGCCGCCGCCCATGGCCTGCCCGTGCGCGCCCGCCTGGCCGGCTGGTCGATGACCTCCGACGCCCACCACTTCGTCGCCCCCCACCTGCCCACCGTCACCCGCTGCATCGCCGAGGCCATCGCCGATGCCGGAATCGCCCCGGGAGACGTCGCCGCCATCAACGCCCACGCCGCCTCCACCAGGGTTGGCGACCTCACCGAGTATCAGGCCCTGCGGCAGGTCTTCGGCGATCGGCTGCCGCCGGTGTCGGCCAATAAGTCGCTGTTCGGCCATGCCATGGGGGCGTCGAGCGCCATCGAGACCATCTTCGCCCTGCGCGGCCAGGAGGAGGGCATTCTTCCCCCGACCATCAACTATCAATCCGACGCGGAGATCGACATCGACTGTGTCGCCGCCGGCAGCCGCCCCCTCGATCAGGAGTTCGTGTTGAAGAATTCCTTTGGCTTCGGGGGTTGCAACGCCTGTGCGGTCTTCGCCCGGTGTCCATGAGCAGCGTATGAGAGCCCCCAAGAACAGAAGGGTCATGGTCGTCGGCTACGAGGTGGCCACCGCCCTTGGCAGCACCCTGGAAACCACCTGGGAGGCAGCCGCCCAGGGTCGCGCCGGCTTTCGCCGCCTGACCCGCTGCCTGTCGGAGAGCCGCAGCAACATCGTCGGCGAGATCCCCGACTGGGACCCCGCCGCCCTGCCCTATGTCGACCGCAAGGAAGCCTCCCTGTGGAACGCCGCCTACGTCTTCCTGACCATGGAGACCTGCCGCCGCGCCCTGCAGCACGCCGGGGTGACCATCGACGCCAGCATCGGCAGGCGCACCGGCTGCCTCATCG
>JANJUM010000261.1 GCA_024710585.1 Desulforhopalus sp. | reverse complement strand
TCCTGCCGCGCTTGCGCACCCGGCACTGGGCCAGGGTGAGGTTCTCCAGCACCGTCTTGTGGGGGAAGAGGTTGAACTGCTGGAAGACCATGCCGACCTCGGCCCGCACCTTGTTAATGTTGGTCTTCTTGTCGGCAAGATCAACGCCGTCGATGATGATATGTCCCTCGGTAAAGTCTTCCAGGCCGTTGATGCAGCGGAGAAAGGTCGATTTTCCCGAGCCGGAGGGGCCGATGATCACCACCACCTCGCCCCGCGCCACCTCGGTGGACACGCCGTCCACCGCCCGCACTACCCCGGCCTTGCCGGAAAAGATCTTGACCACGTTGACCGCTTTAATCACTGACGGCGAGCCTCCTCTCCATGTAGAAAACCAGTTGCGACAGGAGCGAGGTCACCAGCAGATACATCGCCGCCACCAGCAGCCACACCTCGAAGGTGGCGAAGGTCGAGGTGATGATCTCACGCCCCGACTTGGTGAGGTCGGTGATGGCGATGACCGACACCAGCGACGAGTCCTTGATGAGGCTGATGAACTGACCCGACAGGGGGGGCAGGATGCGCTTGAAGGCCTGGGGGAGGATGATGTCCCACATGGTCTGCACGGCGGTCATGCCCAACGACCTGGCCGCCTCGGTCTGCCCCTTGGAGATGGACTGGATGCCGGCGCGGACGATCTCGGCGACGTAGGCGCCGCAGAAGAGGGACAGGGCGCCGACACCGCAGACGTTACGGCTGAGGTTGAAGACGGTGCCGAGAAAGAAATAGGCGATGAAGATCTGCACCAGCAGAGGCGTGCCGCGGATGCACTCGACGTAGAGCAGCGCCAGCCAGCGGGCGGTGAAATTCTTGGAAATGCGGGCGAGCCCGGTGACCAGCCCGAGGATCAGCCCGAAAAAGCTGGAAACGGCGGAGAGCCACAGCGTCGTCCACAGACCCAGGGTGAGCGGGCCGAGGTTCCACTGCTTGACGAAACCAACCGTGTCGCCGGCGAAGAGCTCGTCGCCCTTCTTGACCTTCAGCGAGGCGGTATCGACGGTGAACTCCTTTTTGTCGCTCCCCGCACCGGCTACGGTGACTGCCGTCTGCTCGCCTTTGTCGGTGACCGCCACCACCTCCCCATCGAAGGGCACCTTCCTGGCATCCTCGGTGACATAGGCGAAGTACTGCGGAACCCGGTTCCAGCGCCATTGATAATCGATTTGCTTTACCGCTCCCCAGGTGCCGGCGGCCACCCCGATGAGGATGACCGCCAGCAGAACCTTCCAGGGCCACGTGTTTTCTGCGGCTTTCAAGTGAACAGTCCTTGGTTCCGATTGTCGGTGAAAGCGCCGCTCTACCCGTGGCGCCTGATGTCCCTTACTGGATCTCTTTCAGCCAGGCGTCGTCCTTGAACCATTTCTGGTAGATTTTGTCATAGACGCCGTCGTACTTGACCTGCTGCATGAAGTTGTTGAGCCAGTTGAGGAAATCGGGATCGCCGCGGCGAATGGCCCAGGCGAGGGGCTCCTTGGTGAAGGGCTCGCTGAGGTGGACGATCTTGCCGCCGCCCTTCTGATTGACGGCGATGGCGTTGAAGGGCAGGTCGTAGATGAAGGCGTCGATCTTGCCATTGACCAGTTCCATGACGCCTTCCTGCTCGGTCTCATAGGAGATGTACTTGGCGTCGGGGATCATCTTCTTGGTGGCCTGCTCGCCGGTGGTGCCGAGCTTGGAGGCGATGGTGTACTTGGCGTTGTTGAGGTCCTTGTAGGACTTGACGGTGTCGGCGAGTTCCTTCTTGAGGAGGATCGACTGGCCGATGAGGATATAGGGCTCGGCGAAGTTGACGCTGAGGTTTCTCTCCTGGGTGAGGGTCATGCCGGACATGATGATGTCAAACTTCTCGGTGAGCAGGGCCGGGATGATGCCATCCCAGGCGGTGGACACCAGTTCCAGCTCGACCTTCATGGCCGCGGCCATGCGCTTGGCCATATCGACGTCGAAGCCGATGATCTCGCCTTTCTGGTTGGTCAGCTCGAAGGGCATGTAACCGGGCTCCATGCCGACGCGCAGCTTGCCACGCTTCTGGATCTCGGCCAGGGTGTCGGCAGCCAGGGCGGCGCCCACCGAAAAGCTGACCACGGCGAGGGCAACTACAAACAACAGCGACAGTCTTTTCATCCTTCTCTCCTTAATGCGTTATGGTTGACAAGGCCGCCGCCTCCGTGGCGGAAACCGCGGCCCCCCGATACTCGCAACTCACCGCCGGAACACCGGCATACGGTCTGCGACCCTCGACGGTGCCCTGGGAGGCTTGCCGGACGCCATCGGCAACAGGCGGAAATCACGCAATTTTGTCGAGTTTCCGCCAGGTTCACGGCACTGGCGCCACGATTTCCCATTGGGTAACAGACTCCTTGCCAAAACTCAAGGAGAATCGTACCACCGGGCCGTCTTGGCAGCCAGCCCGATCCTCCCGGCAGGGGACCTCGGACTGCCTTCTCCCACCACGGCCAATCGCGCCCGCGCACCTCTCCCTCAGCTTCGCGACCTGCATTGCGCCACGGGAAGCCCTCCACCTGCCAGGGAGCCGCCGCGAGCGCGGGAGGCGCGGCAATGCAGGCCTCGTTCCCACATCGCCGGAAAAGGGTCAGCCCTCGGACACATGACGACGCAAACAAAGGCTTGCATTTTTTGGCGCTAAGGCATAATGGACTCGAAAAGATCGGGCAACAATCCCCGTCCCACCCTCTCATCTCCGCTATCAGGTCTTTCCCATGAAAACGATCATCGTCTCCGGCTCCCTCGCCTACGACCGCATCATGAACTTTTCCGAGCGCTTCTCCGACCATATCCTGCCGGACAAGATCCACACCCTCAACGTCTGCTTCCAGGTCAACGGGGTCACCGAGAACTACGGCGGCACCGCCGGCAATATCGCCTACGCCCTCAGGTTGATGGGCGCCGCGCCACTCGTCTCCGCCACCATCGGCAACGATCACCACAAGTATTTCCAGTGGCTCGACCACCACGGCATCGAGCGCAGCGGCATCCGCATCATCGACGAGGAACTCACCGCCGGGGCCTATATCACCACCGATACCGCCAACAACCAGATCACCGGCTTCAACCCCGGCGCGATGAAGCACTCATCCCAGCTTGAACTGAGCCGCTTCGATCCCGCCAACACCCTGCTGCTGGTCTCGCCGGGCAACCTCGACGACATGATCGGCTACCCGCGCCAGGCAGCGCGCCTCGGCATCGACTATGTCTTCGACCCCGGCCAGGCCCTGCCGATGCTCAAGCCCGAAGATCTCCTGGAGACCATCGACAAGGCCCTCCTGCTCATCGTCAACGACTACGAGTTCAACCTCATCCAGGACAAGACCGGCCTTGACGAGGCCGGGCTCCTCGCCCTGGCGCGAACCACCATCGTCACCCTCGGCGGCGAGGGCTCACGCATCCACGGCCCGCAAGGGGTGGTCGACATCCCCGCCTTCACCGCGCGCAGGGTGGTCGACCCCACCGGCGCCGGCGATGCCTATCGCGGCGGTCTGCTCAGCGCCCTGGTACAGGGTTTCGATCTGCCCAGCGCCGCCCTGCGCGGCAGCGCCTGCGCCTCCTTCGCCGTGGAGTGCAACGGCACCCAGGTCTACAGCTTCACCACAGAGGAGTTCGCAGACCGCCTGGGGCGCTGAGCCCCGGGCATGGGGGAGGTCTCGCCGCAGGCGCCGACCTCCCCCGCGCGAGACGAGACACAGCGACAACCCGGCCCGGCCATCGCTCCGGCCCCGGCCACCCCTTCCCCCTCCTGCGAGGCACCCCATGAAACGACTGGCCCTGCTCCTGCTGACCTCTCTCCTCTTCTGCCAACCGGCCTGGGCGGCGCGGGCCAAAGTCGCCTCCATGGCCAAGGACCCTTACATCTCCGCCCTGGTGCTCGACGCCGACAGCGGCAAGGTGCTCTTCGCCGAGCAGGCCGAGACCACCGTCTACCCGGCCTCAGTGCTCAAGCTGATGAACCTGTTGGTCATCCTCAAGGAACTCGAACAGGGCAGGATCAGCCTCGCCGACATGGTGCAGGTGACTCCGGAAGCGGCCAAGACCGGCGGCTCCCAGGTCTACCTCGACTCCAAGGAGCAGTTTCCCCTCGAGGAACTGCTCTACGCCCTGACGGTGCAGTCGGCCAATGACGCCGCCGTCGCCCTGGCGACGCATATCGCCGGCTCCAAGGAAGGCTTCGTCGCTTTGATGAACAAGCAGGCGGCGGAACTGGGGATGAAGTCGACCCGCTTTCACTCGGTGCACGGCCTGCCCCCCGGGGAAGGCCAGAAACCCGACGAAACCACCGCCGCCGACCTGGCCATCCTCTGCCGCGAGCTGGCCAAACGGCCCGACACCTTCAAGTACACCGGCATCAAGGAGAGGCCGTTCCGCGACAACACCTTCATCATGCGCAACCATAACCACCTCATTGGCGAGGTCGACGGGGTCGACGGCTTCAAGACCGGCTACTACCAGGCGGCCGGCTTCTCCATCGCCACCACCGCCAAGCGGGGCGGCGTGCGCATCATCGCCATCGTCATGGGCAGCAAGGACCGCAAGGTGCGCGACGCCAAGGCCAGGGAACTGCTCGCCAAGGGCTTCACCATGGTGCCGCCCAAGGCAGTTCCGCCGCCGGCGGCGGCCAAAGCGGCCGCACCCGGCAAAGGGCCAGCCGCTCAGGTCAGCGGACCGGCGGCTCCCGGCAAGACTGTCACGGCCGTCGCTCCGGCGGGCGGAGCGGCCAAAGAGGAAGCCGACGAGGAAGCGGCGGCCGAAGCGGCGACGGACGCTGCCCCGGCCCGGGACTGGGCGATGTTTTTGTGGGGCCTGCTGCTCGGCATGGTGGCAATGGCGGTGCCGGGCTACCTGCTCCTGCGGCGGCGCGGCAGGGAGCGCTGACCTTCGCGGGCTAGGCGCCGCCGCCCGCGCCGAGGGCTCTGCCCAGTGGACAGTCGGCGGGAACCTCCGCCCCCTGGCGATAGCCTTCGAGCAGGCGCAGCGACCCGACCGCCAGCTCGCGGCGCACCTCGCGCCGCCGCCCCTTGACGCGGGCGATGGTCATGTGGTCGTAGGCGGTGGTCTCATGGCGCAACCAGGCGATGGTCGCGGCGCGGGCCCTCTCTTCCACCGGAATCCTCGCCGTCCGGGCGACGGTGCCGCTGCCCACCGGAGTGGCCAGCTCGGTCACCCGCCGGGCCAACTCGACGGCAAGCCCCTGATGGCGGGGGTGAAAATCGAGAAAGCGCAGCACCTGCTGCCGAAACTCCTCTCTGTATTTCTCTTCCCTCCTCTGTCGCGACGCCTCGGCCCGGGCCCGTCCCTCCTCGTAGCCAGGAGCCTCGCGCCGCTCTGACAGCTCACGGCGGGCGGCCTCGATGCTCGCCCCGTCCGCCCAGATGCCGCGGGACATCAACCGCCGGCCGACCTTGACCTGCACCAGCCATACCGGCCCCTTGGCCTTGACCAGTTTCGTGAGCGGGGCGTCGCCCGGCGGCAGCAGCCGCCAGTGCGACGGCGGGCGCAGCAGCTCGCCGCTGGCTGCACGCAGGGTGTCGGGGGTAGGGCCGGGGCTGACCGTTCGGGAAGTATCGGGCATGGCAAAGAGGCGTGGTGAGGGTTTTCGGCAGAGTCTGCCGCCGAGAGGGCGCGGGGTCGCCAGCACCAGGGGTGGCCTGCCAGCCTATGGTGAGCAGGCCAGGCGGGGCTGACCGCTGGCCGAGTCGTGCCGTGAGGTTACGGGAAGAAGGACGGGCGGTCCCGGCCGGGACCGCCCGTCAAGAAACGAGGACTTTCAGGTGAACGAGAGGATGCGGTCGATGATGTTTTCCACCTCGAGCCCCTGGTTCGGCAGCTGCTCGGCGATGCCGCCGCGACCGATTCTGGCGGTGCCGAGGCAGGCATAGCGGGGGTGAAGGCCACGTTCGAGCAGCCAGCCGCCGTAGCGCGCGCCGAGGCCGGTCTTGACGTTCTGACTCTCCACCACCAGCACGAAGGGGCTGGCCCCGACCATGGCCAGGCTCTCCTCATCGATGACGTTGAGGGTGGGCTTGTTGATCAGCCCCACCTCGAGTCCCTGGCGACGCAGCTGCATGACGGCGTCGAGACAGCGGTAGGTCATCTCGCCATAGCTGACCACCCAGCCATCCGTGCCCTGGCGGACGATCTCGTCCCTGCCCGGGGTGAAGACATAGGAACCGCCGTAGAGCTTCTCGCCGCCCTCATCGAGGAGGCAGGGGGTGGCGGAGCGGGTCGAGAAGAGAAAACGCAGCCCCGGCTCGAAAAACACCGCCTTGAGCATCGCCCGCAGCTGCAATACGTCGGCGGGGAAGTAGAGCCGGGTGCGGTCGCCCTCGGCGACGGCGTTGTCGGCGAAGAAGTTGTTGATGCCGAAGTGGCAGGTGTTGTCGGCCATGTCGTCGATGCCGGCATGGGAGAAGTGGGCGAGGACATTGGCGTTGTTGAGGCGGGCCATGGTGATCTCCGAGACCACCATCTCGAGAAAGGCCGAGAAGGTGCCGAAGATCCCCTGGCGGCCCGGCTCTGAGCCAAAACCGGCGGCCACCGAGTAGTTGTTGCGCTCCATGATACCGCCATGGACGTAGAGCTGCGGGTACTTCTTGCGAATATGGTGCAGGCCGCAGGAGCCCTCGAGGTCTGAGTCGACCACCAGCACCTTCTCTTCCGGCCGCTCCATGGTGCCGAGCAGGTCACACACAACCTTGCCGAAATCGTCGCGGACCTTGCCGGTCTCGCGGCTGCTGCCGAGATAGGTGCGGGAATCCTTGGCCGCAGCCTGGTTCTCGAGCATCGCCACCGCCTCGGTCAGGCCGCGCTGGCGCAGATAGGCGATGGCCAGGTCGACGGCGATGACGTCGTGCCCCTTGGGGGAGCCCTCGATGCCGGGAACACCCACCGCCATGGGCCGCTTGTTGACCACCGCCACCGGCCCGGAAGCGAGCAGCGCCTGGCGGATGCGCCCGTAGAGGGCCTGGAGGTCCTCGCCGTCGCCGACGCTGACTGCCAGGCCCTGCCCGGCCAGGGTGCGGGCGACATCGAAGCCTTTCATGTAGGCGCTGGGGTGGCCGGCGATAGTGACGTCGTTGTCGTCGATGAACAGCTTGACCGAGAGCCCGCGGGCCACGGCATAGCGGGCCGCCTCGGCGTTGTCGCCCTCCATCTGCGAGCCGTCGCTGCCGAACATCACCACCGTCTTGGTGCGGTCGGCCTCGGCGACGCCGTTGACATAGCTCCACAGGTGGCCGAGGCGGCCCGAGGAGAAGAACACCCCGTGCCGCTCGTCGCGCTCGGGGTGGCCGTAGAGGCCATGGCCGAACTCGCGGTAGTGCAGCAGCCACTCCGCCGGCTGGTAGCCGTTGAGCACCGCCATGGCGTACTGGATGGCGACGCGGTGGCCGGCCTCGTCGAAGTGCACCGGGTGCACCGTGCCGGTGCCTTTCATGAAGCCATCGACGATGAGCACCTCGGGGACGATATCATAGGCGCCGCCGGTGTGCCCGCCGAGCCCCTTGACGTTGGCCAGCGCGGTGAAGAAGACCAGGCTGTCGCGCACCAGGCGGACGTTGTCGGCGAGCAGGCGCAGCCGCTCCTCGCTCAGCCGCTCCTCGTCGAGGACGAAGGTCAGGGGCACATATTTCTTCAAATCTATCGGAAAAACCATCTCAACCTCCCAACGGTCAGTGTCCGTTCATGGAAAAACCCGCCGGCCGCCATGGATACCCCAGGCGGCCGGCCTTCGTGGCGGCGGCGCGCCGCTTCGGACGCGTCGCCAAAAATGACAGGAAGCGGCAGGCCGCCCCTATTTGGTGCCGAAAATCTTGTCCCCGGCGTCACCCAGCCCGGGAATGATATAACCAACCTCGTTGAGACCCTCATCCACCGCGGCGACGTAGATGTCGACGTCGGGGTGAGCCTCGGTGACCTTCTTGATGCCTTCCGGGGCGGCCACCAGGAACAGCCCCTTGATCGTCTGGCAGCCGGCCTTCTTCAGGGTTTCGATGGTTGCCAGCAGGGTGCCGCCGGTGGCCAGCATGGGGTCGAGGATCAGCGCCACCCGCTCGGTGATGTCCTTGGCGGTCTTGACGTAGTATTCCACCGGGAGCAGCGTCTCCTCGTTGCGGTAGTAGCCGACGACGCTCACCTTGGCCGAGGGGATGAGGTCGATGACCCCGTTCATCATGCCGAGACCGGCACGAAGGATGGGGACGATGGTGATCTTTTTACCCTTGAGCTCGTCGACCTCCACCGGGCCGGCCCAGCCCCGGACGATCTTCTTCTGAGTCGGCAGGTCTTTGGCCGCCTCGTAGGTGAGCAGGCGGGCCACCTCCGAGGCGAGGTCGCGAAAATCCTTGGTGGAGATGTCGTGCCGCCGCATGAGCCCGAGCTTGTGTTTGATCAGGGGGTGGTTCGCCACATGTACGGCCATTCTCTTCTCCTCACAGGTCGTTATCCGTTGTCCGCCGGGCCGGCTCGACATGCCGCCGCGGCTGTGCGTCATATGCCGCTATTTCGCTGCAATGCCGTCATTTCGGCCTCTTCCACGAAAAGGCCGGGAGACCCTGTTTTAAAAAAAATCGGCGAAAAAAGCTAGGGAATAAAGAGCCGGCGATGGCGGCGCGGACGCCGCCGGCAGAGAAGCATGGCCGCGCTCCGCGGAGGCTCCGCGACAAGGCCCAGGCAGCCGGCGACACCGTCGCCATCGCCGGAAAAGTGTCTGCCTTCCTTGCCTTGGCGAAGCTTCCTGTGCTAGCATTGGATGAAGGAGAGGACGACAGACACGGCCCCCGGACCGGACGACAGACCGACGCTGTTGCAACGCCAGCAAGGAGGAGCGATGAAGGTCAAAGACATCATGGAACCGATCAAAAACTGGCTCACCCCGGAGATGACTCTGCGCCAGGCCATCGGGGTGATGAATCGCACCAAACGCGGCCATGGCCTGGCGGTCAACGGCATCGTCGTCCTCGACCAGGGGATGAATCTCGTCGGCATCGTCTCGACCAAGGACATCCTCCAGGTCATCATCCCCTCGCACATGTTCTTCGAGGAACACCACGCCAGCATCGACTGGCAGGAACTGCGCCAGGAAAAGTCACGCATCGCCGAGCTGACCACGGTGGAGGAGGTGATGAGCGACGACGTGCGCGTCATCGCCGCCGAGGAGACCCTGCTGCGCTGCGCCGACCTGCTGCTCACCGAGCGCATCCGCCGCCTGCCGGTGGTGCGCAGCGACGGCAAGGTAGTGGGCATCGTCTACCTGCGCGATGTCTACAACGCCCTGACCAAGCTGTTGATCGACGGCTGAGCGCCGCCCCTTCTCAACCGGCGGCAGGCGGCAGGTAGTCCTCGCGCAGCGGGGAAAAGACCTCTATGGCCACGGCGTCCTCGTGGATTTCCGCGCCATGGCTGAGGTCGGCGGCGATGCACCAGCTGTCGCCGGGAGCGAGCTGGCGGGCCTCGTCGCCGACGGTCAGCGTCATCCGTCCGCTCACCAGGTAGCCGGTCTGCTCGTAGGGGTGGCTGTGAAAGGGCAGCAGAGCCCCCCTGGCGAGGCGGAACTCGACCATCAGGGTCTTCTCTCCATACACCAGGGTCTTGCGCTCTATCCCCGGCAGCGCCGTTATATAGCCGTCCTCGTCGTGTCGTGCGAACATATCCCGTCCCTCTTCCTTCATGGCGACCGCCGCCCTGCGGCCGCCGTTGGTCTGTGCCGTGCTCTCCTCAGGCGGTAGAGCACGACAGCATACATCACCAGGTTGATCGCCGCCACCGCCAAGCCGAGGACGACCTGCATCTCCGCGGTGAGACCGGGCGGGTAGATCAGCGGCAGCAGGTAGTGACCGATGAAACTTCCCTCGTAGCCCGTCTCGCCGGCAAGCTGGCGCAGCCGATTCTCCAAAGGGGTGAGGGGGCAGATCGCCCCCGAAAACTCGATATACACCCCCCAGCACAAGGCCGGCAGGTGGAGGAGGAGCAGGAGGCGATGGCGCAGCACGAGAAGGCCGCCCAGAACCACGAAGAGGATGAAGGCGAGGTGGCAGAGCAGCACCGCATCGCCGAGAATGCCATAGATCACCGTCTTTCTCCCCCCAAAAGGCCAGGGAGGGCCACGGCCCCCGGCCATGGTCCTCCCCTGCACTGCCCCCGCCCGCGACGGGGCGCGCTTCCTATCCTTTTTTTATAACCCGGTGCGGCGCCATTCTCGGGCGTCGCAGGCGACCTTACCAGCGGTGGCGGTCGTGACGGTCATAGTGCCACGGCCTGTGCCCGGGGCGATGTCTGTCTTTGCACACCGTGCGCCACTCGGGGCGATACCCGCCATGACGCCTTTCCACCCAGACCTTCTCCTCCCAGCATACCCGCTTCCCGCGACGATCGCCATAGTGGCTGCGGCCGCGGTCCCTGTCGGAGAAGCTGAAGACGATCGACGGCACCGGCGGCGGGGGCGGCGGCGGCAGATGGAAGCCGGCATGGGCCACGGTATAGCCCTCGTCGGCCCTGTCCATACCCTCGCCCACCATATAGCCGATCATGCCGCCCACCGCGGTGCCGATCAAGGTAGCTTCCTTGTCGCGGCCAATAGCCTGGCCGACCAGGGCGCCACCGCCGGCGCCGAGCAGCAGCCCGTCGATGCCCCGATCCGCGGCGCGGGCTTCCCCAACTAAAGACGCGATGGCCACGACCACCGCCACTATCCATATCTTCCGTTCTCTGGCAGCCATGTCAGTCTCCTCCTGTGATGTTGTGAAATGCACGGCAACAACCGCTCTTTGCCTTTTTTATACGCCTCGCCGGTGGCAACGCCTAGGGGACATCCACAGGAATGGCCCGGCATTCGGCCTCATATCCCCTCCATGCCGACCCGACATCGACCCGACATGGCAATATTTTCAAAGAGATACAGAGATCATCCGGGCCGCCCCGAGGATGTCGGCCGGCAAGCGCCGCGGGGAGAATGATCGCGAAAAAAACCGTGTCGGCAGACAGAAATGATTATCATTGATTCGTAAAAGAGCGAGCCCGCACTACCTTCAGCCCGTTCACAGCCTCCACCCCGGGAAGGTCCACCACCGGGGCAGCGACAAAGAGACCTCCCCGCGGGGCACCCTGCCCCGCCGGGCCATGCAAAATAGATACGCCAAGGAGCCCCCCATGAACCACTCGATACTCCTCTCCCCACTTCTCCCCCTGGCCTTTACCGTCCTCGCCGCCCTGCCGGCTCTCGCGGCGGGCAGCGACACACAGGCCACCGACCCGCAACCCACCGAAAAAGCCCTCTTTGCCGGCGGCTGCTTCTGGTGCATGGAAAAGCCCTTCGAAAGCCTCGACGGGGTCGTCTCGGTCACCTCCGGCTACGCCGGCGGCAGCAGCGAGAAACCAACCTACGACGACTACTCCGCCGGCGGCCACATTGAGGTGGTGGAGATCGTTTACGACCCGCGGCGCGTCTCCTATGCCACTCTGCTCGACACCTTCTGGCGGCAGATCGACCCCACCGACGACGGCGGCCAGTTCGTCGATCGCGGCCACGCCTACACCTCAGCGATCTTCTACCACGACGACAGGCAGAAACAGCTCGCCGAGCAGTCGAAACGGCAGCTCGCCGAGAGCGGCATCTTCTCCCGGCCCATCGTCACCCCGATCCTCCCCGCCGCGAAGTTCTGGCCGGCGGAGGACTACCACCAGGACTACTATCGTAAGAACCCGCTGCGCTACGCCTACTACCGCAACGGCTCGGGCCGCGACCGCTTCCTTGAAAACGCCTGGCAGGGCAAGACCTATACCGTCGGCCAGGAAACGGTTTCCGTAGACCTCCGCCAGAAGCTGACGCCGCTGCAGTACCGTGTCACCCAGGAGGACGACACCGAGCCGCCCTTCGACAATGCGTATTGGGACCACAAGGAAGCCGGCATCTACGTGGATATCGTCTCCGGCGAGCCGCTCTTCTCCTCCCTCGACAAGTTCGACTCCGGCACCGGCTGGCCCAGCTTCACCAAGCCCCTGGTGGCGGAAAACATCGTCGAGAAGAGCGATAACAGCCTGTTCATGAAGCGCACCGAGGTGCGCAGCAGGAAGGGCAACTCCCACCTCGGCCACGTCTTCGACGATGGCCCGCCGCCCACCGGGCTGCGCTACTGCATCAACTCGGCGTCGCTGCGCTTCGTTCCGGCAGGGCAGCTGGCGGCGGAAGGCTACGCCGGGTTTGAAGGGCTCTTCAAGTAGGGAGGGAACGGAGCAGGCAGAGTCTAATCGAGGGCTTTCGGGCGCCCCAGCCGGCTATGCGGCAGAAGTTCCACCGCAAGGATGCCGGCGAGGATGAGCAGGGCCCCGGAAAGCTGGAAGAGGCTCAACCGCTCGCCGAGGAAGATCATGCCGCCGAGGGCGGCGAAGACCGTCTCGGCGCTGAGGATGATGGCGGCATCGGCCGCCGGGGTGTGGCGCTGGCCGACCACCTGCAGGGTAAAGGCCATGCCCACCGAGAAGATGCCCATATAGAGGATGCCCCACAGGGCCCCGGCGAAGTCGGCCGCCTGGGGCCCCTCCACCACATAGCCGAGCAGCAGCCCGCCCAGGCCGCAGACGAGGAACTGCCCTGCCGCGACCACCAGCGGCGCCTGGGTCCTTCCGGCCATGATGCCGACCAGCATGACGTGGCCGGCCCAGAAGAGGGTGCTGGAGATAACCCAGAGGTCGCCGACGGCAAGGCTCACCTCGTTGGCGCCGCTGAGGATATAGGTGCCGACGAAGCAGCCGATGGAAGCCGGCCAGATGGCGAAGTGCACCCGGCGCCGCAGCAGCAACAGGCCGAGCACCGGTACCAGCGGCACGTAGAGGGCGGTGAGGAAGCCGGAGTTGGTCACCGAGGTGCGCAGGATGCCATGCTGCTGGAGCACCGCCGCGGTGAGCAGCACCAGGCCGGTGCAGAGGATGCCGAGGCGGTCGCGGCTCGAGAAGCTGTAGCCCTCGCGGCGGCGTTGCGCAAGCTGCCGCAGGGCCAGGGGCAGGACGACGAAGGCGCCGAGGAGAAAGCGGGAGCCGGTGAAGCTGATGGTGCCGAGGGTACCGGTGCCGATCTGCTGCACCACGAAGCTGCTGCCCCAGATCATCGCCGCCAGGGCGAGGAGCAGGTTGGCCTGGAGTCTGGTCATGATAGTCCTTGGCTGAAGATGCCTTGGGCGGTTGGCGGCGCCTCCGCCGCAGCCCGTCGCAAGCAGGGCACTATACAGGCCAGAACCACTTTTTCCAAGCCTCCTCTTGCCGCCCGGGGCGAGTGACCAGCAGCCTTCGTTTCGAGGCCTCTTGTGTTTCGTATGAAAACGGTATTGACATCCCTCCGGCACCATTGGATAATGAGCTCCGGGACGGTGCCGCGCATACGGTACGGCGGCCGCCCCCAGCCTGGAGCGACGCCCATGGAGACCCTCCCGCAACGACAGAACGCCATCCTCGCCCTGGCCCGCGAACAGGGCCGCGTCGACGTCGACGAGCTCGCCGCCCGGTTCGCCGTCTCGCCGCAGACCATCCGCAAGGATCTCAACGAGCTCTGCGACCTCCAGCTGCTGCAGCGCATCCACGGCGGGGCCATCGTCGGCTCGGGCATCGAGAACGTCAGCTACGAGGCGCGGCGCCTGCTCGCCCCGGCGGCCAAGCAGGCCATCGGGCAGTGCGCGGCGGCGCTCATCCCCAACAACTGCTCGCTGCTGCTCAACATCGGCACCACCACCGAGCAGGTCGCCCAGGCCCTGACCGGCCACCGCGGCCTGCTGGTGATCACCAACAACATCAACGCGGTGACCATCATGAAAAACGCCCTCGGGGTGGAGATGATCATCGCCGGCGGCCAGGTGCGGCGCGCCGACGGCGGCATCGTCGGCGACGCGGCGGTGGAGTTCATCAACCAGTTCAAGGCCGATTACGCGATCATCGGCGTCTCCGCCATCGACGAGGACGGCTCCCTGCTCGACTACGACTTCCGCGAGGTGCGCGTCGCCCAGGCGATCATCCGCAACGCCCGCCACGTCATCCTCGTCGCCGACGCCATGAAGCTCAGCCGCACCGCGCCGATGCGCCTCGGCCACATGACGCAGATCGACACCCTGGTCACCGACCAGCAGCTGCCCGCCCCCCTGGAGGAGGTCTGCCGCGCCGGCGGGGTCGATGTCATCATCGCCAGCCCCTGAGGATGGCAAGGGCGGCAGGGCCCTTTTGCAGCGGAGGCCCTTTATTTCGCCTCCGAGAGGTTGTATGCTCAACTCAACCGGTTATGGAATTTCGTTCGAAATACGTTCCTGAAAAAATGAAACCCCGCCTCTCCCTGGGCAGGGCTTCGGGGGGCTGACCATGGAGACAGCAGTCTACGACCTGGCCGTCATCGGCGGCGGCATCAACGGCTGCGGCATCGCCCGCGACGCCGCCGGCCGTGGCCTCTCCGTCTTTCTCTGCGAGCAGAACGACCTCGCCAGCGGCACCTCCTCCGCCTCTACCAAGCTCATCCACGGCGGCCTGCGCTACCTCGAATACTACGAGTTCCGACTGGTGCGCGAGGCCCTGCGCGAGCGCGAGGTGCTGCTGCGCGCCGCGCCGCACATCGTCTGGCCCCTGCGCTTCATCCTGCCGCACCATCGCGGCCTGCGCCCCGCCTGGCTGATCCGCCTCGGCCTCTTTCTCTACGATCACCTCGGCGGCCGGGAACTGCTCCCCGGCACCACCACCGTCGACCTGCGCCGCGACCCGGCCGGACGCCCGCTCAAACAGAACTACCGCTGGGGCTTCGAGTATTCCGACTGCTGGGTGATGGACAGCCGCCTGGTGGTGCTCAACGCCATGGACGCCGCCCAGCGCGGTGCCACCATCCGCACCCGCACCCGGCTGCACAAGGCGCACCGCGAAAGCGGCCTGTGGACCCTGGAACTGGCCGACAGCCTGAGCGGCGAAACATCGCGGGTCCAGGCCCGGGCGCTGGTCAACGCCTCCGGCCCGTGGCTGACCGGGCTCATGCCCCATATCGACCACCAGCAGACCGGCGAGCGCCTGCGCATGGTCAAGGGCAGCCATATCGTCGTGCCACGGCTCTTCGAGCACCAGCGCGCCTACATCTTCCAGAACAGCGACGGGCGCATCGTCTTCGCCATCCCCTACGAGGAGCGCTTCACCCTCATCGGCACCACCGACCTCGACTTCCACGGCGACCCCGACCAGGTGGCCATTTCCACGGAAGAGGTCGACTACCTGTGCCGCGCCGCCTCGGAATACTTCGTCGGCCAGCTCAGCGCGACGGACGTGGTGCACAGCTTCTCCGGCATCCGCCCGCTCTTCGACGACGGCAAGAGCGACGCCAAGGCGGCCACCCGCGACTATGTGCTCAAGCTCGATGCCCCTCCCGGCGAAGCGCCGCTGCTGTCGCTCTATGGCGGCAAGATCACCACCTACCGCAAGCTCGCCGAGTCGGTGCTGGCCAGGCTGGCCCCCTCTCTGCCGCCAATGGGCCCGCCGTGGACGGAAACGGCCGCCCTGCCCGGCGGCGACTTCCACCCGCAACGCTTCGGGGAAGAAGTCGAGCGCCTCAAGAACAGCCGCCCCGCCCTCGGCGACAAGCTCGCCACCCGCCTGGTGCGCACCTATGGCAGCCGGGCCTGGGAAATGACCGCCTCTCTCGACGGCGGCGGCGACCTCGGCCTCCCCTTTGGCGGCGACCTGCACCCCTTCGAGGTCGACTACCTGCTGTCCCGCGAGTGGGCGCGCTCCGCCACCGACATCCTCTGGCGTCGCACCAGGCTCGGTCTGCTCTTCGACGAAAAGCAGACCGCGTCCCTGGAGAGCTATGTCGCCAGGGTGCTGGCCGCCGCCCCGGACTTCCCGGCCTCAGCCGAGGCCCGCGACACGCAGGTCTGAGACACATTCCAGGCAACCGCCCGCAGAGCCTCATCACAAGGAGCACGCCATGGCCAACCACATCCTCGCCATCGACCAGGGAACCACCTCGAGCCGCGCCATCGTCTTCAACCAGCGCCTGGAGATCGCCGGGGTGGCGCAACGCGAGTTCACCCAGTTCTTCCCGCAGTCGGGCTGGGTCGAACACGACGCCCTGGAGATCTGGGACTCTACCGTGGCCACCTGCCGCCAGGCCCTGAGCCGCGCCGGCCTCTCGGCGAGAGACATCGCCGCCATCGGCATCACCAACCAGCGCGAGACCACCGTCGTCTGGGAGCGGGCCAGCGGCAAGCCGCTGCACAAGGCCATCGTCTGGCAGGACCGGCGCACCTCGCCCCTGTGCGCCGAGCTGTGGCGCCAGGGCCACGGCGAGATGGTCACCGCCAGGACCGGCCTGCTCCTCGACGCCTACTTCTCGGCGACCAAGATCGCCTGGATCCTCGACCACGTCGACGGGGCGCGGCAGCGCGCCCAGCGTGGCGAGCTGTGCTTCGGCACCATCGACTCCTACCTCCTCTTCCGCCTCAGCGGCGGACACACCCACGCCACCGACGCCACCAACGCCTCGCGCACCATGCTCTTCGATATCCACCGCAACTGCTGGGACGAGGACCTGCTCGAACTGCTGCGCGTCGAAAAGGCCATGCTCCCCGAGGTGCGCGACTGCGCCGCCGACTACGGCAGCACCGAGCCGGCCCTCTTCGGCGCCCCCATCCCCATCCGCGGCGTCGCCGGCGACCAGCAGGCGGCGCTGGTCGGCCAGGCCTGCTTCGCCCCGGGGATGATCAAGTCGACCTACGGCACCGGCGCCTTCATCGTCCTCAACACCGGCGACCAGCCGGTGCGCTCGCGCAACCGCCTGCTGACCACCATCGGCTACCGCCTCTTCGGCCGCACCACCTACGCCCTGGAAGGCTCGATCTTCGTCGCCGGGGCGGCGGTGCAGTGGATGCGCGACGCCATGGGCCTCATCGAGACCGCCGCCGACACAGGCAAGCTGGCGCGCCGCGCCGATATCACCCAGGATGTCTATCTCGTGCCCGCCTTCGTCGGCCTCGGCGCGCCGCACTGGGACGCCGAGGCCCGCGGCGCCATCTTCGGCATCACCCGCGCCACCGGCCCGGCCGAGCTCAGCAAGGCCGCCCTGGAGTCGGTCTGCTACCAGACCCGCGACCTGCTCGAGGCGATGCGCCGCGACTGGCCGGGCATGGCCGACACGGTGCTGCGCGTCGACGGCGGCATGGTGGCCTCGAACTTCACCATGCAGTTCCTCGCCGACATCCTCGCCGCCCCCGTCGACCGCCCGGCGGTGCTGGAGACCACCGCCCTCGGCGCCGCCTACCTCGCCGGGCTCGGCTGCGGCCTGCTGCCCGCCCCGGAGGAGTTCTCCACCTCATGGAAGCGCGAGCGGCGCTTCACCCCGACCCTCGACGAGGCCCTGCGCGCCCGCAAATACGACGGCTGGCAGGATGCGGTGCGCCGCACCCTCAGCCGCTGAACCGCCAAAAGCATCCTCCTTTCCCCGCAAAGGCAGACCCACATGAACCCACCCCGCCCCCTGAGCCAGGCCAGCGCCGCGACCTTTGGCGAGGTCCGCTACATCCTCACCGACATCGACGACACCCTCACCCTGCACGGCCGCCTGCCGGCCTCGGCCTATCAGGCATTGTGGCGGCTGGCCGAGGGCGGCTTCCAGGTGGTTCCGGTCACCGGGCGTCCGGCCGGCTGGTGCGACATGATCGCCCGCTTCTGGCCAGTCGCCGGGGTGGTGGGGGAAAACGGCGCGCTCTATTTCCGCTACGACAGCCAGCGACGGGTGATGACGCGGCGTTACTGGAAATCGCCCCTCGAGCGTGAGGAGGACCGCCGCAGGCTGGCGCGCATCAGGGAGGAGGTGCTGGCCGAGGTGCCGGGCTGCGCCGTCGCCGCCGACCAGGCCTACCGCGAGGCCGACCTGGCCATCGACTTCTGCGAGGACGTGGCCCCGCTGCCCCCCGCAGCCATCGACAGCATCGTATCCTGCTTCACCAGGCGCGGCGCCACCGCCAAGATCAGTTCCATCCACGTCAATGGCTGGTATGGCGACTACGACAAGCTGGCCATGAGCAGGCGCTTCTTCGCCGATGTCTTCGCCCTCCACCTCGACCACCACCGCAACCAGGTGCTCTACGCCGGCGATTCCCCCAACGACGCCCCGATGTTCGCCTTTTTCCCGCACAGCGTCGGCGTCGCCAACGTCCTCCACTTTCTCGGTCACATGGATGCCGACCCCGCCTGGGTCACCGCAGGCGAGGGTGGCGACGGCTTCGCCGAACTGGCCGACCAGCTGCTGCACAGCACGCCACGATAAGGCCGCTGGCCACCGCTCTCCTCGCCACCGCTGCCTGGCCCTTCTTTACGCCAGGCAGCGACTCTCTTTTGCCTGGCACGCCAATGACCTGCATTTCCTGTCCCGCCATTTGAGCAAAGATGCCATCGCCAGCACTTCTGGCCAAGGTAAGTTCCGGAAAGATTGAGCGGAAAAACCACCTGGTTTCACCACGAAGGGATTGTCCACCCAGCCCCTCACGGACAAAGCGCACAGATGAATATTGCCATTAATCGAGCAGATGATTACTATTGGCCAATACATCAACAGAATCGGCCCCGCAGACAATCACCAATGGTGATTTGTCAGGAATTATTTTCTGCCTGACATTTACTTTATGCTATATCGTGCAGCGACAGGAATCCCCATGAACAAACCATATCCCATTGTTTTTAGTGACTTGGACAATTGCCTGCTGGATCGTGACAACTACGGTTTCGCCGCGGCGACGGAGGCCCTGGAGGCCCTGCGCCGCCATGGCGTCCCCCTCATCCTCGTCTCGAGCAAGACCCGCCGGGAAATGGAAGCGGTGCGCCTTCTCCTCGACCTCGACACCCCCTTCATCGCCGAAAGCGGCGCCGCCCTCTTCATCCCCCGGGACTTCGCCGGCCTGGGAGAACTTCCCCCCGAAGGGGACGGTCGCTACGCCCTGATCGAGTGGGGCCTGCCCTACGCCGTCATCCGCCAGGTTCTGGCCGAGGCGGCCCGCACCTTCGCCGTTCGCGGCTTCGGCGACATGGAACCGGCCCAGGTGGCGGCGCTCACCGGCCTACACCCGACCAAGGCCTCTCTCGCCGCAGCCCGCGAGTACACCGAGCCCTTTCTCCTCGAGGAACCGGCGCGGCTGCTGCCGCTGATCGCCTGGGCCGCCGAGCGGGGCCTGCAGGTGCTCGCCGGGGGGCGCTTCCATCACCTTGCCGCAGCCGCCCAGGACAAGGGCCGGGCGGTGACCTTTCTCTGCGAGCGCTTCCGCCGCCACGCCGGCGGACCAGTGATCACCATGGCCCTGGGCGACAGCCCCAACGACCTGCCGATGCTGGCGGCGGTCGACATGCCGGTGCTGCTGCCCGATGGCAGAGGCGGCTATGCCGACCTGCATCTGCCCAAGGCGATCCGCGCCAGCGAGCCGTCGAGCCGCGGCTGGAACCGGCAGGTGCTGGCCTTTTTGCGCATCGTCGGCCTGGAGGCGAGCTCCCCCGGCCAGACCGCGCGGCCAACCCCCGACATCCCCAGCACCCTTAAGGAGGTCCCATGAGTCAACGCTTCTCCACCGCCCTGCGCACCCCGCTGCGCGAACACATAGAGGCGCTCGGCCACGCCGATATCGTCATCGGCATCCCCTCGTTCCAGAGCGGCGCGGCCATCGTCCACGTCATCAAGACCGTGGCCGAAGGACTCGGCAAGTACTACCCCGGCGCCAAGGCGCTGATTTTCGTGTCCGACGGCGGCTCCACCGACGATACCCGCGAGTTCGCCGAGCAGCTCGAGATCGAATCCTTCTCCATCGAGAAGATGGTCTCCATCTACCGCGGTATCCCCGGCAAGGGCTCCGGCCTGCGGGCGATCTTCGAGGCGGCCACCTTTCTCAGGGCCGAGGCCCTGGCGGTGTTCGACTCGGACCTGGTGTCGATCACCCCGGAGTGGGTGCGAAACCTGCTCGCCCCCATCGCCCAGGGCTATGACCTCGTCTGCCCCCACTATCGGCGCTTCAAGCTCGACGGCACCATCACCAACACCATCGCCTACAATCTGACCCGCGCCCTCTACGGCCAGCGCGTGCGCCAGCCCATCGGCGGCGACTTCGGCGTGTCGCGACGACTGGCCAAGCACTACCTCGACCAGGATGTCTGGGAGACGGATGTCGCCAAGTTCGGCATCGACATCTATATGACCGTCTCCGCCATGGTCGGCGGCTTCGCCATCTGCCAGGCGCGGCTCGGTGCCAAGATCCACGGCCACAAGGACCCCGCCAACGACCTCGGGCCGATGTTCCAGCAAGTGGTCGGCACCATCTTCGCCCTCATGGAGGTGCACGAGTCCTTCTGGCAACGGATGGATGGCTCGCAGGAGGTGGCGCTGACCGGCGAGGAGGTCGCCCAGGAGGCCCCGGCCTTCGCTATCGACCGCTCCAGCCTGGTGGAATACTTCCGCATGGGCTACGGCAACTTCAGCGGGGTGTGGAAGCAGATCCTCGAGCCTGACGACTACGAGACCTACCGCCGCCTGGTGGCCGACGACGACGCCAGCGAGCTGATCCTGCCCCTCGAGGTTTGGGTGCGCACCGTCTACCGCTACGCCGCTGCCTTCCGGGTGACGCCGCGCCAGCGCATCAAGCTGCTCAGCACGATGATCCCCCTCTACCATGCGCGGGTGGCGTCGTTGATCAACGAACTGGAAAACTTGAACAGCGAGGAGGCGGAGCGACACTTCGAGGCCCAGGCCCTGCTCTTCGAGGAGATGAAGGACTATCTCCGCTCCATCTGGGCCCAGGGAGGTTCCAATGTCTGATTTCTGGCAACATGGCGCGGTCACCGTCCTGCAGCATCTGCGACAGCGGCCGGTGGAGGAGATCGAGGCGGAGCTGCTCAAGATCGGCGTCAAGCGCAAGATGGCGCTGCTCCTCCCCGCCCTGGCTTCGGAGTTCGATACCCCGGCGATGCCGCGAATCCTCGACGAGCTCAAAGAGGTCGGCTATCTGCACAAGATCGTCCTCTCCCTCGACCAGGCCGACCGGGAGCAGTTCGAGCGCATCCGCGAACTGACCGCCGACCTTCCCACGGAAATGACTATCGTCTGGCACGACGGGCCCGGCATGAAGGAGCTGCTGCGCGAGCTGCGCGACAGCGACTTCTCCATGGACCACCCCGGCAAGGGCCGCTCGGTGTGGATGACCCTCGGCTATATCCTCGCCGACCGCGACGTCTATGCCGTCGCCACCCACGACTGCGACATCGTCAACTACCACCGCTCGCTGCTGGCGCGGCTCATCTACCCGGTGGTGCACCCAGCCACCGACTTCGAGTTCAGCAAGGGCTACTACGCCCGCGTCACCGACCGCCTCTACGGGCGGGTGACGCGGCTCTTCTACTCCCCGCTGATCCGCACCCTGAAACACATCCTCAAGGCCAACGCCTTTCTCTCCTATCTCGACAACTTCCGCTACGCCCTCTCCGGCGAGTTCGCCATGATCGCCAGCCTCGCCAAGGGCATCCGCGTCTCGCCCACCTGGGGCCTCGAGGTCAGTCTGCTCAGCGAGATCTACCAGGCGGCCTCGGTGAACCGCATCTGCCAGGTGGAGATCGCCGAATCCTACGAGCACAAGCACCAGGTCCTCAAGAAGGACCAGCCCGCCGAGGGTCTCATCCGCATGGCCCGCGACATCGCCAAGGCCCTCTTCCGCGTGCTCTCCCAAGACGGCATCATCTTCAGCGACGCCTTCTTCCGCACTCTGCTCACCTCCTATATCCAGGAGGCGCGCATCAGCATCGAGAAGTACCACGCCCTGTCGCTGATCAACGGGCTGTTTTACGACCGCCATAACGAGATCGAGGCGGTCGAAGCCTTCGTGCAGGCGCTCAAGCTGGCCATCCCGGAGTTCGTCGACGACCCGGTGGGCATCCCCATGATGCCGGCCTGGGTGCGCGTCACCGCGGCCATCCCCGACTTCCAGGATCGCCTCGAAGAGTGCGTCATGATGGATAACGCCTGAGCCGGCCCCTGGAGCGGGGCATATTGCTGTCAGGAAAATCCCCCTTGCCCCGGGAGGAGGCCATGGCCTTCGCGGAGCGGGGGGAAAGGGGGGTTCAGCGGCCGAGCCGCGAGCTGCTGGCGATGGCCTGGTGGAGGCGTTCCACCAGGGCCTGGTTGTAGCCGTGGGAGGTCATGTTGGCGGTGATCCGCCCGCGGATCGGGTAGCCGAGCAGGCAGAGGTCGCCGATGAGGTCGAGGATCTTGTGGCGCACGAACTCGTCGGGGTAGCGCAGCTCGGTGTTGATCACCTTGCCCTGGTACATGATGATGTGCGAGTTGAGATAGCCGCCGCCGACCTTGCCGAGGCGCTGCGCCATCTCGATGTTCTCGAAGGTGTTGAAAGATCGCGCCGGGGCGATGTCGCGGGCGAACGACATGGTCGCCGGGTTGAAGGTAAACTGCTGCTCGCCGATAGGCGCGGGGTAGTCGACGCGCATGTTGATCTCGAAGCCGTCGTAGGGCTCGACAAAGAGGTGCTTCTCCTGCTTCTCGTCCTTGCCTATGCCGATGCGCTTGCGGATCACCGCCACCCGCGTCGGGGCCGGCTGCTCCTCGATGCCCGCCTGGACGATGAGGTCGCAGAAATCCTTGGCCGAGCCGTCGATATTGGGGACCTCGTCGTCGACCTTGACGAGGACGTTGGTGATGCCGTAGACAGAAAAGATGGCCAGCTGGTGCTCGACGGTGCGCACCTGCTGGCGACCGTTGTCGAGGGTGGTGGAGTTGGCCGAGAAGGTCTTGGAAGAGTCGCCCTGGCAGTAGTTTTCCACCGCGGTGATATGCCCGGGGATGATCTGCCCGTCAAGGGTCTGGAAGACGATGCCGCTGTCGACGCCCAAGGGGCTGAGGATGATGCCGGTCTTCCTGCCACTGAGCAGCCCGACGCCATTGAGGACGACATTCTCGCGCACGGTGCGCTGCGGGATGGCCGACTCGACCAGCTCGACCATGCCCGGGGGCATCAGGCAGTCGGCGCTGACCGTCTCCACCTCGGCGTCGGAGACCAGCGGCAGCTCGCTCTTCACCGGAAGATGCTTGACCGCCGACTTGACCTTGTCGAGCAGGGCCTCGAGGTGCAGCGGCTTCTCCATGAAGTCGTAAGCCCCGGCCTTGATGGCGGCCACCGCCGTCTCGATGCCGGCATGGCCGCTCATCATGATGATCGGCAGGTTGGGAAAACGCCCCTGCAGACGCTTGAGCAACTCCAGGCCATCCGAGCCGGGCAGCCAGATATCGAGCATGACCAGCGAGGGCTCGAGGGTGTCGAGGCTCGCCCAGAAGCTCTCGGCGTCGGCGAAGGCCAGTGCCGGGTAGCCTTCGTCCTTGAGGATATTGGAGACGGTGGAACAGATATAGGGTTGGTCGTCGACGATGCAGATGGGGTTCATATGTTCTTCGGGCCCTGGGCCCTGGCGGAATGCGGGAGTGTCCTGAGAAATGATGACCGGCCGGCGGCCGGCGAAGGCAAGGCCTCGTCCGCCACCGGCTCAGGCAAAGATACCCGATAGAGGGGGATTGGGACAGGATATTATACTCATCCGCCGCCACCCGCCGCACAAAAACGCCCCGCCGCCTGGCCCCTGCCACCCTCAGGCGATTATTTCTCCCGCTCCACCAGTCCTTTGACGAACCAGCGCTGCATGAGCAGCACCACCAGTACCGGCGGCGCCATGACCAGCAGGGCGCCAGCCATGGCGACGTTCCAGGTCGGCAGGTCGTCGGCCTGGGGAATGAGGTCCTTGAGGCCGATGACGGCGGTGGTCATCTCCGGGGTGGTGGTGATGAGCAGCGGCCAGAGGTACTGGTTCCAGCCGTAGACGAACTCGATGACCACCAGGGCGGCTATGTTGGTGGTGGACAACGGCAGGAGGATGCGCCAGAAGAAGGCCATGGCCGAGGCTCCGTCGAGCTTGGCCGCCTCGCATAGCTCCTCGGGGATGGTGAGGAAGAATTGGCGGAAGAGGAAGGTGCAGGTGGCCGAGGCGACCAGGGGCAGGATGAGGCCGGTGTAGCTGTTGAGCAGGCTCCACTCCAGGGAAACCTCGAACTCGTTGCCGGTAAACCACTGCACCACGGCGCCGAGATGGAGGGTGTCGATCAGCCACTGCAAGGGGCCGAACATGTTGGCGGCCATCTCGTAGGTGGGCAGGATGCGCACCTCCACCGGCAGCATCAGGGTGCAGAAAACGGTGGCGAAAGCCACTTGTCGGAAGCGGTAGTTGAAGTAGACGATGGAAAAGGCGCCGAACATCGACACGGTGATCTTGCCGAAGGTGATGCCGCTGGCCATGATGAAGGAATTGATCAGCTGCCGCCCGAGGTGGCCCTCGCTCCAGGCGGCCCCGATATTGACGAAGAACTGGTCCCCGGGCAGCAGGGGCATCGGCACCTGCACCACCTTTTCCAGAGGCAGTGTGGCGGCGGTCAGGGCGTAGAAGATGGGGAAACCGACCACGCAGATACCGGCAAGGAGAAAGACATAGGTCAGGGTGTCGAGGACGGGGGTGCGTTCAACCATCATGGCGGTCACATGGTGTACTGGACTTTCTTTTCAACATAGCGGAACTGCAGCACGGTAATGGTGATGATCAGGGCCATCAGCACCAGGGACTGGGCGGCGGAGGCCCCCATGTTGAGGCCGATGAAGCCATCCTGATAGACCTTGTAGACGAGGGTGTTGGTCGCCCCGCCGGGTCCGCCCTGGGTCACCGTGTGGATGACGCCGAAGGTCTCGAAGAAGGCGTAGATGATGTTCATCACCGTCAGAAAGAAGATGGTCGGCGAGAGCAGCGGGAAGGTGATCACCCAGAAGCGCCGCAGGGGCCCGGCGCCGTCGATGGCCGCGGCCTCGACCAGCGAGTGGGGGATGGCCTGCAGGCCGGCCATGAAGAAGACGAAGTTGTAGCTGATCTGCTTCCAGGCGCTGGCGATGATCACCAGGAAGAGGGCATCGTTGCCATTGAGCACCGGGTTCCAGTTCATGCCAACCACCTCGCGGAGGAAGTAGGCGACGACACCGTAGGAGGGGTGGAGCAGAAAGAGCCAGAGGATGCCGGAAATCGCCGGGGCCACCGCGTAGGGCCAGATGAGCAGGGTGCGCAGCAGCGCCTTGGCGCGCAAGGCACGGTTGGCCATGCTGCCCAGGAAGAGCCCCACGGCCAGCGAGATGAAGGCGGTCATCAGGCTGAAGAAGAGGGTGATGCCGATCGACTTGAGATAGAGCGGGTCGGTGAAGATGCGCTGGAAGTTCTCGAACCAGACGAACTGGCTCTTCAGGCCGAAGGGGTCACTGAGCATCAGCGACTGCACCAGCCCCTGCACCGCCGGCCAGTAGAAAAAGGCCAAGGTCACCAGAACCTGCGGGGTGATGAGCAGGTAGGCCAACCCCTTGGAAGAGAAGTGGGACCGTTTGATCATGGCATGCGTCCGCCAAAGCGCCGCGGGCGGCGGTTGAAAATACGGGCCGCCGGGGAATCCCTGCACGGAATTCCCCGGCGGCCCTGGGGTGTCAGCGGGGGCGAGGCCCCGGCGTTGCTATTTATTGGTTTTCTCGAACTCGCGCAGCTTCTCGTTGCTGCGGGCCGTGGCGTCGGCAATCGCCTGGGCCGGGGTCTTCTTGCCGTTCCAGATCAGTTCCATCTCCTCGTCGAGGATGTTGCGGATCTGCACGAAGTAGCCGAGGCGGATGCCACGGGAGTTCTTGGTCGGCTTGGTGCGGTTGAGTTGCTTGATGCCGACTTCCTGGTAGGGGATCTTGTCGAAGAAGCCTTCCTGCTTGAGCTCTTCGTAGGCCTTGAGGGTGATCGGGAAGTAGCCGGTCTCCTTATGCCAGAGCTTCTGCATGTCGGGCTGGGCAAGGAAGTTGAGGAAGGCGGCGACGCCCTTGTACTCCTCCTTGGCATGACCCTGCATGACCCACAGCGAGGCGCCGCCGATGATGCTGTTCTGCGGCTGCTTCATGTCGGCTTCCACCGGCAGCGGGGCGATGTCCCAGGCGAACTTGGCGTTCTTCTGCACGTTGCCGATGCCGCTCACCGACTCCATGAGGATGGCGGCGTCGCCGGCGACGAAGGTCGAGTTGGCGCCCTGATACTCACGGCCCTCATAGGAGAAGCGGTTGTCGGCCATCCACGACTTGAGGCGCTCGAGATGCTTGATGACCTTGGGGTTGTTGATGGCCATCTCGGTATCCAGACCTTCGTAGCCGTTGGCCTTGGTGGCGAAGGGGATATCGTGGATGGCGCTGTAGTTCTCGACCTGGATCCACGACTGCCAGGTGGTGACCATGCCCTTCTTGGCGCCGGCGGCCACCAGTTTCTTGGTGATCTCGTCCATCTGGTCCCAGGTCAGCGGCGTGGTCTTCGACGGCATCTCGAGACCGGCCTTCTTGAACAGGTCGACATTATAGTACATGACCGCGGTGGAGGAGTTGAACGGCATGGAGAGGAGGTTGTCCTTCTCGTCGACATAGTAGCTGAGCACCGCCTGCAGATAGCCGGACCAGTCGATCTTGTAGCCCTCGTCGGCCATGAGCTTGTACACCGGGTAGATGGCCCCGGAGCGCATCATGGTCATGGTGCCGACCTCGAAGGCCTGGAGGATGTGGGGGTGCTTTTTGGCACGGTAGGCGGCTACGCCGGCGTTGACCACCTCGCCGTAATCGCCCTTGTTGACGGCGACGACCTTGTATTGCTGCTGCGAGTCGTTGAAGGCCTTGACCATCTTGTCGAGGGTCTCGCCACGCGCGCCCCTCATGGCGTGCCACCACTCGATGGTGATCGGCTCGGCCATGGCCTGACCGGCGAAGAGTACGATCGCCGCCATCAGGGAGAAGAGAGTTGCTGCGCCTCTTATCTTCATCTGTTGTCCTCCTGCAAATAATTTATGGCCCTGCCCGCCAGCGGCACGACCGGTTCCGGCTTGCCATCAGCCTCGGAAGCCGCACAAACACTTCGTCTTTCTTAATCTGTTCAGCCAGGCGAGTCAAGGCGCAATGTTGCTGCTACAACGTGCTAAAACGGCGTCGGCGCAGTTGCGCCGGCTGGAGCCGTTTTTCCTTGAAGCGGGCGCCCCCATAAGGTAAACAGGGCGGTAATCGGCGACCTTCGGGTCGTTTCGGCAGATTCCCCAGCGGAGAAGGAACAGCGCATATGGCCCAGGTGGTGCTCGAGGGTGTGGTCAAACGATATGGCAAGACGGCGGTGGTGCACGGGGTCGACCTGACCATCGCCGATACCGAGTTTCTCGTCCTGGTCGGCCCCTCGGGCTGCGGCAAGTCGACCTTGCTGCGCATGGTCGCCGGCCTCGAGGAGATCAGCGAGGGCACGATCTCCATCGACGGGCGGGTGGTCAACGACGTCGCCCCCAAGGACCGCGGCTGCGCCATGGTCTTCCAGAACTACGCCCTCTACCCGCACATGAACGTCTACAAGAACATGTCCTTCGGCCTGACCCTCAAAGGCACCCCGAAGGACGAGATCGAGACCCGGGTGCGGGAAGCGGCGAAGATCCTCGGCATCGAGGAACTCCTCAGCCGCAAGCCGCACGAGCTTTCCGGCGGCCAGCGCCAGCGGGTGGCCATGGGCCGCGCCATCGTCCGCAAACCCTCGGTGTTCCTCTTCGACGAGCCTCTCTCCAACCTCGACGCCAAGCTGCGCAACACCATGCGCGCCGAGATCAAGCGCCTCCACCAGAAGGTGCGCTCGACGATCATCTACGTCACCCACGACCAGGTCGAGGCGATGACCCTGGCCGACCGCATCGTCGTCATGCGCGCCGGCAACGTCGAGCAGATCGGTACGCCCATCGAGCTCTTCGAGCGCCCCGCCAACACCTTTGTCGCCGGCTTCATCGGCAGCCCGCCGATGAACCTGCTGGATGCCCGGCTGCGCCGCGAGGCCGGCGGGGTGGCGGCGGTGCTGTCGGAGGGGCTGCACGTCCCGGTGACCGCCGCGGCAGGGGACAAGGAGCTCAGCGACGGCCGCCCGGTGGTCTTCGGCATCCGCACCGAGAGCATCGTCCCCGGCGAGGCGGGAGTGGCCGCCTCCCCAGGCACCTGGACCACCAGGGGCCTGGTGGAAATCGTCGAACCCCTCGGCGGGGAGACCCACCTCCACGTCAATATCGCCGGGGTGCGCTTCATCGCCAGGTGCGAGGGGCGCCGCCAGGTTGCCGCCAATCAGGAGATGGACTTTTCCCTGCGGCTCGACGCCATCCACCTCTTCGACGCCGAGAGCCGCCAGGCGCTCGTCTGAGCCGGGAGAGGCGGCATTGCCGCCCGGCCAACCATGACAGGGTGAAGATGTGAAAAAGATCGTTCTCGTCCTTGGCGTCCTGGTGGCCCTCCTCGCCGGCGCCTGGCTGATCCGCGGCGAGTACCTGCGCCGCAACACCGTCTATGCGATCTTTCCCGACTCCGAGGGGATCGCCGTCGGCGCCGGGGTGTGGATGGCCGGGGTGGAGGTCGGCCGCGTGCTGCAGGTGGGCATCGCCCCGGACGGCGCCGAACTCGCCCTGTTCCTCACCGAACAGGCCCGCCTCGGGCTGACCGACAAGGCCATCTTCTTCCTCGACACCTCCGACAAAAAACTCGGCCCGCTGGTGCGGGTCAGGGACGTCGCCAGAAACGGGCAGCCGCTGGTCGCCGGGGCGCGCCTCGCCGGCACCAACCTCCCCGCCCTGTGGCACATGACGGAACTCGGCGAGAAGATCCAGGGCCTCGGCAACGACCCGCAGCTCAAGGGGGCGGTGCAGATGCTGCTCGACCTCGGCTCCCCGGGCAAGAACCGCTGACTGCCCGCTGAGGCGGGCCTGCATGGAGGAGCGGAGATGACCCACCCACGGCCGACGCTCCTGCTCGACGAGGGCAGGTGCCATGCCAATATCGCCATGATGGCGGACAAAGCGGCCGCCCACGGCCTCATCTTCCGCCCCCACTTCAAGACCCACCAGTCGCTCGCCGTCGGACACTGGTTCAAAGAGGCGGGGGTGCGATGCATCACCGTCTCCTCCCAGACCATGGCCGAACATTTCGCCAGCGAGTGGGACGACATCACCGTCGCCTTTCCGGTCAACATCCTCGAAATCGACACCATCAACCGCCTGGCGCCTCGGCTTGCCCTCAACCTGCTGGTGGAGTCCGCGGAGAGCCTGCGTTTTCTCGCCGGCCGCCTGCACAGTTCGGTCGGCTTCTTCATCAAGATCGACGTCGGTTACCACCGTACCGGGGTCGACGCCGGGGACACCGCAACCATCGACGCGCTCCTCGACCTCGCCCGGCAGTGCACGCAGCTGCATTTCCGCGGCTTTCTCACCCACGCCGGCCACACTTACGGCGCCGCCTCCCCCGGAGAGGTGCTGGCCATCCACCGCCAGGCCTGCCTCCTCATGGCGGCCCTCAAGGAGCGCTACCAGGAGGCCTGGCCGCAGCTCCTCGTCTCCGTCGGCGACACCCCGGGCTGCAGCCTGGCCAGCGACTTTCCCGGCTGCGACGAGATCCGCCCCGGCAACTTCGTCTTCTACGACCTCACCCAGCAGCACCTCGGCGCCTGCGAGTCGCGGCGCATCGCCGTCGCCCTCTCCTGCCCGGTGGTGGCGGTGCACCCCCGGCGCAACGAGGCGGTGCTCTACGGCGGGGCCATCCACCTCTCCAAGGAAGCCCTCCACGACCCGCAGCTCGGCACCATCTACGGGCGGGTGGCGCGCAGCATGGGCCTCGGCTGGGGCGAACCCATCCCCGGCATGTTTGTGCGCAGCCTCTCCCAGGAACACGGTGTCGTCGTCGGCCCGGAGCATGAAATCGCCGATCTCCGCGTCGGCGACTGCCTCCCCGTCCTGCCGGTGCACTCCTGCCTCACCGTGCAGCTGATGCGCTGCTACACAGGCCTGGCGAGCGGCGAAACCTTCGCCACCCTCTAATCAACGCAGCGCCTCACCCTGCGGCTGCCACAGCTCGGCGAGCATCGCCAGGAGCATCTCCAGCATCGGTTCGTCTCTGCGGCGCTGCAGGCAGGCGATGGACAAGGGCAGGGTCGGGCGCTCCCCCTCCCAGATCGCCAGGCCCTCCTCGGCGGCAGGTCCGAGAGCGTCGTCGCGGAGAAGGAACGAGAGGCCGACACCGTTTCTCACCATTAGCAGGATGATCGACTCGTCGTCGACCAGGGCCGCCTTGGTCGGCGTTATACCGTGACGGGCGAAAAACTTTTCCGCCACGGCCTGGTAAGGGCAGTCGTCCGGGGTGACGATCCATGGGTAGCCCCCCAACTGGGCGGCGGATGCGCTGG
Organism: Desulforhopalus sp.; assembly: GCA_024710585.1. Lineage (GTDB taxonomy): Bacteria > Desulfobacterota > Desulfobulbia > Desulfobulbales > Desulfocapsaceae > Desulforhopalus_A. The sequence goes on along the minus strand of JANJUM010000261.1, from coordinate 8,754 downwards.
GAAGCTGCGCGGCGAGCTCGGGTGGTCCGGCAACCACCATCTCCATCTGCCGTAATTCACTGGCAAAGATCCTGTCCGAAGCCACCTCGCCGAACATGAAACCGGCATCGAGTTCCCCCGCTTCGAGCTTGTCGCCGACCTCGCCGCTCATCGCCTGCAGGAGATGCAGACGCACTTCCGGGTGTCGATCGCGCAAGGCCTCGAACAGTTCGGCGAGACGCAGCAATTCCGGTTTGGCGTTGATGCCGATGCGCAGCTGGCCGCGCAGCATCCCGCGCATCCTGCCCGCCTCCCGCTCCATCGTCGCCACCGTCGCCAGGACCTGGCCGGCGTGATCGCGAAGTTTGACTCCATCGGTGGTGAGCGACATCCCCTTGGGGGTGCGCAGGAAGAGATGCACCCCCAATTCCTCCTCCAGCGCCTTTATCTGCGCACTGACCGCCGGCTGGCTGGCATGCAGCCGCTTGGCAGCCCGACTGAGATTGCCCTCGTCGGCCACCATGACAAAGGTGCGCAGTTGGTAGAGCTCCATCCTCTTCTCCCCGGTTTCGTTACAACAAATCCCCTCCCTTTCACTCTACCGCACTTGTCGTCAACGGGGCGATCATTTTCTCGGAAGCCCCCCATCCAAAGAGACGATTGGATCGCGGCCGCGAAGGGTGGTACCTTGCCGCCAACAATTGCAGTGAAACGCCCTGTACGACAAGGAGGATATCGATGAACATCGGACCGACACATTCTGTCCTCGCCTACCTCATCCACGCGGAGGACACCAGCAGCGAAGGACTGGAAGGCTGGCAGCCGCCAGCGGCTGCCAAGAGCAGCGCACCGCAGCGGCTCGCTCAGGCCAAGGCCGCATTGTGGACTGTCGTCGCCCTGGCAGCCGCCTACGGCATCTCGCGATTGTCAGCAGCCCATATCACGTTCTGAAAAGGAGGATACTGCCATGGACAGGCAACACATCGACCAGCGGGTCAAGGAATATTACTGGCGGGATGAACACAACTGCGCCACCACCACCCTGCTCATTCTCGCCGAACAGGCAGGCCTCGAGCTCTCGCCCCAGGTCGTCGATGCCGCCGTCGGCATGCACGGCGCCGGCGGCTACGGGGCGCAATGCGGCCTGGTGGAAGGGGCGCTGATGTTCTTGGGCATCCTCGGGCGGCGAGAGCGGGTGGCGGACGATGATATTGCCAGGCTGTGCCACCGCTACGGGGTGGAATTCACCGCCACCTTCTCCAGCCTGCTCTGCCGGGAGTTGCGCCCCGAAGGTTTTTCCGACGACCAGCCTCCCCATCTCTGCGAGGGGCTGACCTGCCGTGCCATCGCCTTCGGCGTTGGCTTTGTCGAGCGCTTTCTGGAGACGGGCGACAGGCCACAGGCCCGCCAACCGCAATCACCTGCCGAAGGATGCCGATAATGAGCAGCAAGGTGTATTTCGAAACAGTCGCCGACCAGTGGGATGCCATGCGGCGAGGGTTTTTCACGGATGCCCTTCGCGACAAGGCGATAGCCCGGGCAGCGGTGAGCGCAGGCCGAGCGGCCGCCGATCTCGGGGCGGGCACCGGCTTTATCAGCGAAGGCCTGCTCCACCGGGGAGTGAAGGTGATCGCCGTCGACCAATCGGCGGCAATGCTCGACGCCCTGCGCCATAAGCTCGGCCACGGGCGAGGACTCGACTGCCGGGTGGGCGAAGCGGAACGGCTGCCAATCGACGACGCCGCCGTCGACTATGTCTTCGCCAACATGTACCTGCACCACGTCGAGTCGCCGGCGGCAGCGATCAAAGAAATGGCGCGCATTCTCAAGCCGGGCGGGAGAGTGGTGATCACCGACCTCGACACCCATGACGTTTCCTTTCTCCTCACCGAACATCATGACCGCTGGCCGGGTTTTGACCGCGACGTTCTGACCAGATGGCTTGCCGACGCCGGACTGAGCGAGGTCACCGTGGTCAATGCCGGTGAAGAGTGCTGCGCCCAGTCCGGCTGTGGCTGCAAGAGTGCCAGAATCAGCGTCTTCCTGGCCCATGGGGTCAAACGGGCCGTCCCCTCACCTCTTGCGGAGGCCTAGAAGTAACTGCTGCCGTCCCAGCAGTGGGTGCAGAGCTTCTCCCTGTCGAGGCCGATGGCCGCCACCAGGTCGACGAGGCGCTGGTATTTCAGCGAGGTGAGGTGCAGGCGGCGGCGGATCTCCTCGATCATCGCCAGGTTCCTTTCCGACCCATCCTCGGCGTAGAGATGGATCGCGCCGTCCTCGGCCCCCTCCAGGGACTTGATGACCTTGCGGCCGATGAGGTCGAGGGTCGAGCGCGACGACGAGAAGTTGAGGAACTCGCAGGGAAAGACCAGGGTCGGGCAGGCGAGGCGCATATGCACCTCGCAGGCGCCGCAGTCGAAGAGGATCTGCACGTTTTCGCGCAGCTGGGTGCCGCGGACGATGGAGTCGTCGCAGAAGAGCAGCCGCTGGCCGGCGATGAGCCGGCGCACCGGGATGAGCTTCATCCGCGCCACCAGGTCGCGCATCGCCTGATTCTGCGGCATGAAGCTGCGCGGCCAGGTGGGGGTGTACTTGACGAAGGGGCGGCGGTAGGGGATGCCCTTGCGGTTGGCATAGCCCAGGGCGTGGCCGATGCCGGAGTCGGGGATGCCGGCGACGCAATCGGCGGCGACCTGATCGTCTTCCGCCAGCAAGGCGCCGCAGCGATAGCGCACCTCCTCGACGTTGATGCCCTCGTATTCCGAGGCCGGGTAGCCGTAGTAAACCCAGAGGAAGGAGCACACCTGCATCTTCGGCCCCGGGGGGAGGCGCTGTTCCCAGCCGTCGGCGTCGAGCAGCACCGCCTCCCCCGGACCGAGGAAGTGGTCGACGGCGAAGTCGAGGTTGGGGAAGGCCGAAGACTCCGAGCTGACTGCCGTCGCCCCGGCGCGCCGCCCGATCACCAGCGGCGTGCGCCCGAGGCGGTCACGGGCCGCCCAGACGCCCTTCTCGGTGAGCAGCAGCATGGAGCACGAGCCCTGGATGCGCTCCTGGACATGGCGGATGCCGGCCGCGAAACTTTCCTGTCCGCAGATGAGCATCGCCACCAGCTCGGTGGGGTTGGTAACGCCGTCGGAGGTGCCGGAGAAAGAGCGGCGCTCGGCGAAGGCCTCTTCGATGAGGGCTTTCAGGTTGTTGATGCGCCCCACGGTGACGATGCCGAAGGTGCCGAGGTGCGACTCGACGATGAGCGGCTGCGGGTCGGTGTCGCTGATCACGCCGATGCCCATGCGGCCGTGGAACTGCGCCAGGTCAGGCTCGAACTTGGTGCGGAAGTAGGAGTTCTCGATGTTGTGGATGGCGCGGTGGAAGCCACCCGCGTTGCGCACTGCCATGCCGCCGCGCCTCGTGCCGAGGTGAGAGTGGTAGTCGGTGCCGTAGAAGAGATCGGCGACACACTCCTCCTGGGAGACAATGCCGAAAAGACCGCCCATGACAAGACCCTCGCTGTTGCTGAAGTAGTGGTGTCGCCCGCCCCGCGCCGTTAGCGCAGATCGGTGTGATAGCTCTGCAGGGAGCGCACCCCCGCCGCACCCTCGCGCATCGCGGCGATGCCCTTGGCGGCGGCCACCGCCGCGGCGGTGGTGGTGATATAGGGGACGTTGTACTTGATCGCCGCCTTGCGGATGTTGGAGCTGTCCGCCGAGCCGCGCCGACCGCTGGGGGTATTGACCAGCAGGTCGATCTCCCCGTTCCTCACCGCGTCGAGCAGGTTGGGCCGCTGCGAGCCGAGCTTGCTGATCACCTCGCTGTCGATGCCGCGCTCCTTGAGGAAGTTGTGCGTGCCCTCGGTAGCCACCAGGGTGAAGCCGAGCTCGCGGAAGCGCCGCGCCGGTTCCAGGGCCACCTGCTTGTCGCGGTCGGCGATGGTGAACAGCACCTTGCCGGCCAGGGGCAGCCGCGACCTGGCGGCGTCCTGGGCCTTGAAGAAGGCGCGCCCGAAGGAGCGAGCGAGGCCGAGCACCTCCCCGGTGGAGCGCATCTCCGGGCCGAGCAGCGGGTCCACCTCGGGGAACATGTTGAAGGGGAAGACCGCCTCCTTGACCCCGAAATAGGGCACCTCGGCAAGCCGCAGGCGAAGGCCAACGAGGGTCCGCCCAAGGATGACGCTGGTGGCCAGACTGGCCATGGACACCCCGCACACCTTGGAGACGATGGGCACGGTGCGCGAGGCGCGCGGGTTGGCCTCGAGCACGTAGACGGTGTCGTCCTGGATGGCGTACTGGATGTTCATCAGCCCGACCACGCCGAGCTCGATGGCGATGCGCCGGGTGAACTCGCGGATGGTGTCGACATGGCGCGGGGCGATGCTGATCGGCGGGATGACGCAGGCCGAGTCGCCGGAGTGGATGCCGGCCAGCTCGATATGCTCCATCACCGCCGGGACGAAGCCGTCGCGGCCGTCGGCGATGGCGTCGGCCTCCGCCTCGATGGCGTTGTCGAGGAATTTGTCGATGAGCACCGGCCGCTCCGGGGTGATCTCCTCCACCGCCACCCTGAGGTAGCGCCGCAGCATCTCGTCGTCATGGACGATCTCCATGCCGCGGCCGCCGAGGACGTAGGAAGGGCGGACGATCAGCGGGTAGCCGATGGCCCTGGCGATCTCCAGGGCCTGCTCGGCGCTGGCCGCCATTCCCGACTGCGGCTGGGGGATGCCGAGGCGGTGCATCATGGTGCTGAAGCGGTCGCGGTCCTCGGCGAGGTCGATGGTCTCCGGGGAGGTGCCGAGGATGGTCACCCCGGCCTCGGCCAGCTCCCTGGCGAGGTTGAGCGGCGTCTGCCCGCCGAACTGGACGATGACCCCCCTGGGCTTCTCCATGTCGTAGATGGAGAGCACCTCCTCGACGGTCAGCGGCTCGAAGAAGAGCTTGTCCGAGGTGTCATAGTCGGTGGACACCGTCTCCGGGTTGCAGTTGACCATGATCGACTCGAAGCCGCTGGCGCGGATGGCCAGGGCGGCATGGACGCAGCAGTAATCGAACTCGATGCCCTGGCCGATGCGGTTGGGCCCGCCGCCGAGCACCATGATCTTCTCGCGGTCGCTCACCGGCATGGCGTTGGCGGCGTTATAGGTGGAGTAGTAGTAGGCCCCCTCCTTCACCCCGCTCACCGGCACCGGCTGCCAGCCCTGGACGATGCCCGCCGCCAGGCGCTGCGCGCGGATGGTCTTCTCCGGCAGGTCGAGGATCATGGCCAGGTAGCGGTCGGCGAAGCCATCCTCCTTGGCGCGGCGCAAGAGTGCCAGCGGCAGCTCCCCGCCGCGGTGGGCGCGGATCTCCTCCTCGAGCTGCACCAGCTCGCGCATCTGCTCGATGAACCACGGCTTGATATGGGTGAGGTGGTAGAGCTCCGCCGTGTCCGCCCCCTGGCGCAGGGCCTCGTACATAAGGAACTGGCGCTCGCTGGAAGGCGTCGCCAGGCGCTCCAGCAGGGTCGCCAGCGGCAGGCGGTGGAAGTCCTTGGCGAAACCCAGGCCGAAACGGCCGATCTCCAGGCTGCGGATGGCCTTGTGCAGGGCCTCCTTGTAGGTCTTGCCGATGCTCATCGCCTCGCCCACGGCGCGCATCTGCGTGCCGAGGCGGTCCTCGATGCCGGCGAACTTCTCGAAGGCCCAGCGGGCGAACTTGACCACCACGTAGTCCCCCGAGGGTGTGTAGCGCTCGAGGCTGCCGTCGCGCCAGTAGGGCAACTCGTCCAGGGTCAGGCCCCCGGCGAGCAGGGCGGAGACCCTGGCGATGGGGAAGCCGGTGGCTTTGGAGGCGAGGGCCGAGGAGCGCGAGGTGCGCGGGTTGATCTCGATGACCACCACGCGGCCGCTCTTCGGGTCGTGGGCGAACTGCACGTTGGTGCCGCCGATGACCTCGATGGCCTCGACGATGGCGTAGGCGTAGCGCTGCAGCTTCTCCTGCAGCTGCGGGGCGATGGTCAGCATCGGCGCGGTGCAGTAGCTGTCGCCGGTGTGCACCCCCATGGCGTCGACGTTCTCGATGAAGCACACGGTGACCATGTGGTTTTTGGCGTCGCGCACCACCTCGAGCTCGAGCTCTTCCCAGCCAAGCACCGACTCCTCCACCAGCACCTGGTGGATGAGGCTGGCCGCCAGGCCGCGCGAGGCGACGGTGCGCAGCTCGGTGAGGTCGGCAACCAGGCCGCCGCCGGTGCCGCCCATGGTGTAGGCGGGGCGGATGACCACCGGGTAGCCGAGCTCGGCCGCCACCCGCTCGGCGTCCTCGAGGGTGGTCACCGCGGTGCTGCGCGGCATGTCGATGCCGAGGCGCTCCATGGTTTCCTTGAAGGCGATGCGGTCCTCGCCGCGTTCGATGGCCTCGATGTTGACGCCGATGACCTTGACCCCGTACCGGTCGAGGACGCCGGAGTGGTAGAGCTGCGAGGAGAGGTTGAGCCCCGACTGGCCGCCGAGGTTGGGGAGCAGGGCGTCGGGGCGCTCGACGGCGATGATCTTCTCCAGGGTCTCGACGTTGAGGGGCTCGATATAGGTGGCGTCGGCCATGCCCGGGTCGGTCATGATGGTCGCCGGGTTGGAGTTGACCAGCACCACCTTGTAGCCCAGGGCGCGCAGGGCCTTGCAGGCCTGGGTCCCCGAATAGTCGAATTCGCAGGCCTGGCCGATGACGATCGGCCCCGACCCGATGATGAGAATCTTGCCGATGTCGTCGCGTCTGGGCATGGCGGCTCCTTTATGCAGATCGTTGTCGGGATGCACTTCGCTGCTCGCTGTCAACGGCCGCTTATCCTAGCAGCCCGCCGACAAACCCGCCATGAATAATCGCACGAAAATATAGTGATGCTAATACGAGGCGCCCGATCCGGCGGCCGGACGCACCAGGGGGGGCGGGAGTGGCCGGCGGAAAGGATCAACCGGCGAGGAGGACGCGGAGGAGGAAGAAATAGGCCGCGCCGACGGCCAGAAAGCAGCAGCACGGCGCCACCAGCCGCCGCCAGGTGCGGCCGATGCTGGTGCCGAAGTAGTTGCAGGTCAGCACGAAGCAGATATGGATGGGGGAAATCATCACCCCGGTGAAGCCGGCGAAGGTGGCCACCACCAGATAGGCCAGCGTCTGTTGCTCAAGCCCGAGGCTGTGCAGCAACCCGAGCAGCAGGGGAAAGGTCGCCCCGACGAAGGCGACATTGATGCCGGCGACCATGCCGACGAGAAAGGGCAGGAAGAAGGCTGCGGCGAAGAGGGCCGCCCCGCCACCGGCGGCGGCGGCCATCGCCTCGACGATGCCCGCCTCCTGCATGATGTCCTTGAAGACGAAAATCGCCGCCACCACCAGCATCATCTGCCACAGGCTGCGCTTGCCCAGCACCTGGCGGAGGAAAGGCAGGCCAAGGCCATTCATGGCGACGATGGCCGCCACCGCGAGGAGCAGGGCGGCGATCACCCCCCACTCGAAGGGTACGGACGGCGCCAGGCGGGCAAGCAGCGTCTCGCAGCCGACCGCGCCGACGATGGCGATGAGCAGCGGCAGGCCCTCGCGCAGCACCACCCCTGGCGCTGCCCGCAGGGCCTTGGCCTCGGCCGCCACCGAGCCGCCACGGGTATCAAGGCCGCGCAGGAAGAAGAACCAGCCGAAGACGTACATCGCCACTACCCCCGGCCAGGTATAGGCGATAAAGGCGCCGATGGGCAATTGCGCCAGGGCGACGGTGAGGATGATGCCGGGGTAGAGCGGCCAGGCGGTCTCCCAGACGTGGCGGAACCAGTAGTTGATCAGGGCCCGGTCCTCGGCGGGGAGATTCATGTCCTCCCCCATGGCCTTGACCATCGGCGCCGAGAAGATCGCCCCGCCAGGCATGGGCAAAAGGCCGATGAGCGCGGGGAAGAACACCAGGCGCAGGCGCGGCTTGGTGAGGTAGCCGGAGAGCGCCTCCATCAGCCGCCGGGACTGCCCGGAACGCTCCAGCCCGTCGGAGAGCATCATGATCAACCCGACGATGGCGGCGAGGAAGAGAAAATTCTCGCGGGTCAGCGCGGTCAATCCGGTGACGAGGATGGCCTGCGGGCCGCAGCCGAACACCAGCCCCATGAAGACGCCGCCGAGCAGGATCGACAGGGCCAGGCCGAGGCCGAAGCGCATGCCGGCGAGCATCAGCGCGAAGGCGGCGAGGACTTTGACAAAGGGCAGAGAAACGGCCAGGGCATGCTCCATGACAACCACCACGGCAATGTGAGGGGAGAGGGTCTCCGGGCCGGCATGGCGGTGGCCGGCCTGGAGGCAAAGCGGCACCACCATACCAGAACCGGGGGCGGCCGGCCGCAAAAAGGTGAATCCGCCAGGGCCGGCGGCCTCTTCGCCTTGAGCGCGTGCCCCGCCCGAGCCGCCTATTCGTGACGCAGCGCCTCGATGGGGTCGAGGCGGGCCGCCTTGCGCGCCGGGAAATAGCCGAAGACGATGCCGACGCCACCGGAAAAGAGGAAGGCCACGGCGACCACCGCCGGGCTGAAGACGAAGGGCATGTCGAAGAGGCGTGTCGCGCCGTAGGCCCCGCCCAGGCCGAAGATGACCCCGAAGAGGCCGCCGAAGGAGGAGAGCACCACCGCCTCGACGAGGAACTGGCGCAGGACGTCGCACTCCAGCGCGCCGATGGCCAGGCGGATGCCGATCTCGCGGGTCCGCTCGGTCACCGAAACGAGCATGATGTTCATGATGCCGATGCCGCCGACGAGCAGACTGACCGCCGCCACCGCCC
>JANJUM010000222.1 GCA_024710585.1 Desulforhopalus sp. | reverse complement strand
GGTGATGCGGGCCATGGGCGAGGTGCCGCGGCATCTCTACGTGCCCGAGTCGGTGCGTGACGCCGCCTACGAGAACCGGCCGCTGCCCATCGGCCACGGCCAGACCATCTCCCAGCCCTATATCGTCGCCCTGATGACCGACCTGCTGGGGGTGCGGCCGGGGGACAGGATCCTCGAGGTGGGCACCGGCTCCGGCTATCAGGCGGCGGTGCTGGCCCATCTCGGCGCCGAGGTCTACACCCTGGAGATCGTCGCCCCGCTGGCCGCCGAGGCGAGGGAAAAATTCGCCCGCCTGCCCGAGGGGCAGAAGGTGACCAGCCGTGCCGGTGACGGTTACTACGGCTGGGAGGAGCACGCCCCCTTCCGGGGGATCATCGTCACCGCCGCCGCCAGCCACGTGCCGCCGCCGCTGCTCGACCAGCTGGAAAACGGTGGGAAGATGATCATCCCCGTGGGCAGCGCTTTCCAGACCCAGCAGCTGCTGCTCCTCGGCAAGGACGAGAGGGGCGGGCTGACCAGCCGCCAGGTGCTGCCGGTGGCCTTCGTCCCCCTCACCGGCGGCAGGCCGCCGCCATGAACGGGCGGCCGCCCTTTCTCTCCGTCGCCCTGCTCTCGGCGGCCCTGCTGGCATACGAGATATGCCTGATGCACCTCTTCGCCGTCATCCACTTCCACCACTTCGCCTATATGGTGATCAGCCTCGCCCTGCTCGGCTACGGGGCGAGCGGCTCGGCGCTGGCCCTCGGCCAGGGCTGGCTGTGCCGGAGGCACCGCCTTTTCTACCCGCTCCTGCTGGCGCTGTTCGCGCTGACCGCGCCGCTCTGCTTCTGGCTGGGCCAGGAGGTGCCCTTCAACGGCCTCGAACTCTTCTGGGACTGGCGCCAGGGCCTTTATCTGGCGGCCCTTTTTCTGCTCTTCATGGTGCCCTTTTTCTGCGGTGCCCTGGCCATCGCCATCGCCCTGACCGTCTACCGGCATGAGGTGGGCCGGGTCTATGGCTGGGACCTGCTCGGCGCCGGGGCGGGCTGCCTGGCGGTGCTGGCCCTGCTGTGGCGGGTGGCGCCGACGTCGCTGCTCACCGCCGTGGCCGGCCTTGGCCTGGGCGCCACGGCGCTGTCGGCGTTCGAGCTCGGGCTGCGCCAGCGCCGCCTCGTGGCCTGCTCTGCCCTGCTTGCCGTGTCCCTGGTCGGCGTCGCCGGCACGATCCTGCCCCTGCGTCCTTCGCCCTACAAGCCCTTGCAGCAGGCTTTGCAGGTGGCCGGGACGAAGGTGGAGAAGGAGCTCTCCAGCCCCTTCGGGGTGCTGACGGTGGTCGATAGCCCGCTGGTGCCGTTGCGTCATGCCCCCGGCCTGAGTCTCGCCGCCCGTGGCGAGCCCCCGCCGCAGAAGGCGGTGTTCACCAACGGCGACGGGCTGACCGCCATCACCATCGCGGCAGCGGGCCGCCAGCAATTGGCCTATCTCGATCAGATGACCTCGGCCCTGCCCTACCACCTGCGGCCGCCGGGCAAGGTGCTGCTCCTCGGACTCGGCGGCGGCCAGGACGTCCTCCAGGCGCGCTATCACCGCATCCCGGCGATCACCGCCGTCGAGCTCAACCCGCAGATGGTGGCGCTGCTGCGGGACGACTATGGCGCCTACAGCGGCGGGCTGCTTTCGGGGGACGATTTGAGCGTGCATATCGGCGAGCTGCGCGACGTCCTGCGCCAGCGCGGCGAGCGTTTCGACCTCATCCAGCTGGCCCTGGTCGACTCCTTCCTGCCCTCCGCCGCCGGTCTTTACGCCCTGCGCGAAAACTACCTCTACACTGTCGAGGCCCTGGGCGACTACCTGCATCACCTCAACCCCCAGGGCATGGTGGCCATCAGCCGCTGGCTCAAGAACCCGCCCCGCGACAGCCTCAAGCTGACTGCGACGGCCATCGCCGCCCTGCGCCAGCGCGGCGTCGAGAGGCCGGGGGAGCACCTCGTGCTGATCCGCGGCTGGCAGACCGCCACCCTGGTGGTGACCAGGGAACCCCTCGGCGAGGAGGCGCGGGGCAGGCTGGAGGAGTTCTGCCGGCAGCGCCTCTTCGACATCGTCTACGCCCCGGGGGTCGAGGAGGGCTGGGCCAACCGCTACAACCTCCTCACCGAGCCGACCCTGGCCGACGGGGTGCGCGCCCTCCTGGGCAGCGACGGCGGGGCCTTCATCGCCGGCTACAAGTTCGCTATCAGTCCCGCCAGCGACGACCGCCCCTATTTCCACCACTTCTTCAAGTGGTCGAGCCTGGCCGAGATCCTGCGCCTGCGCGCCACCGGCGGGGCCGCCTTGATGGAGTCCGGCTACCTCATCCTCGTCGCCGTCTTCGCCGTGGCCCTGCCGGCGGCCCTGCTTCTCATCGTCGCCCCCCTGCTGCTGCTCCCCAGAGAAGCGGGGGGCGGAGTGGCGGCGGCAGGGTCGCCCTTGCGCAGCGGCGTCTATTTCTTCGCCACCGGGCTGGCCTTCATGCTCATCGAGATCGCCACCATCCAGAAGGCGATGCCCTTTCTCCATCACCCGGTCTATGCGGTAAGCGTGGTGATCGCCGCCTTCCTGATCTTCGCCGGCATCGGCAGCACGCTCTCCGCGCCGCTCGCCGCACGGGTGCGGCCCGAGGTGCTGGTGCGTCTGGCGGTGGCGATGATCGCCCTGTGCGGGTCCCTGGTGGCGATTCTCGGCGAGGAGGCCGCCGCCCTCCTGCCGCAGCTCGGCCTGGCGGCCCGCGCCGGCCTCACCGTGCTGGCCATCGCCCCCCTGGCGCTGTGCATGGGCATGCCCTTCCCGCTCGGCCTCTCACGTCTGCCGGCAGGGGCGGCCGGGCCGTGGGCCTGGGGCATCAACGGCTGCGCCTCGGTGCTCGGCTCGATGACTGCCACCCTGGTGGCCATCCACTATGGTTTCAACGTCGTCTTTGTCCTGGCCCTTCTGCTCTATGTTCTTGTCGCGGCAAGCTTTCCCGTGGACGGTGGCGATGGCCGGCGGCAGGCCGCCACCCTCAGCGATCGGGCAGCTGGTCCAGGGCCTGGTTGATGTGACTGACCACCAGCTCCTCGCAGCCGGGGAAGCCGGCCAGGCCGTGCTCGACCACCTCGACCGCCAGGCCGCGGGCGGCGAGGCGGCTGGTCCAGGTCGCCGGGCCATCGCCGACCATGTCGCGGGTGAAATGGGTGGCGGTGACCAGCAGCAGGGGGATGAGGCAGACCTCTTTGTAGCCCGCGGCGGCGATCTCCTCCGGCAGGGTCGAGGAGTCGGGGAAGTGCTCGATGACCCCGACGAAGAGCCGTTGGCCGAAGCGGCGGCGCAGCAGGGTCTGCAGGGCGCAGTAGGCGGTCCAGGTGGGATGGGCGGTGCCATGGCCGAGGAGGAGGATGGCCTTGTCAGGTCGGGCGGCGATGGCCGGCAGGAGGAGGTCGCCGACCGCTTCATGGTCGGCCGGGCTGGTGAGCAGGGGCATGCCGGGAATGAAGGGAAGCGGTCCGCCCCTGAAGACGGCCTGCATGTCATGGAACTCGCGTCCGGGGAGGAGCAGCAGGTACTGCACCACGAGGTGGTCGACGCCGGCCGCGGCGAGTCGGGCGACGACCTGCGCCGGCGAGGGGTAGCGCGTGGTGTCGAGGGGGCGCGCCCCCCGCGCCGAGTAGCACCAGTGGATGGCGCTGTCGGCGAAGCGGGCGGTGACGGCTTCGTTTATGCGCTGGTAGGCGTTGAGGGCGGCGGGCGAGGTGCCGAAGGCGGCGATGACGATGGCGTGTTTCATGGCTCGGTGAGGGGAGGCTGAGAGGGGTCGGCAGGCCGCGCCGGCGGCCGCAGTGGCTGTTGGCGACTATACCATGTTTGCCGGCGCACCCCTCCTTTTTCCTTGCCCCGCTTACCGTGCTGCTTTACCTTTTGGCCCAGCGCAGATGGGGCACAGGGCAGGGCAGCGACAACCAGGAGGGCATGTGAGAGAACAGCGGGCGATGGACGGGAGCGTGGCCAGCGAGGGCGGCTCCTTTGCGGGCGCAGACGGAATCCGCTGCGAGTACGCCATGTTTTCCCGCCATGGCGGGGCCAGCGGCGGCCTCTACGAGTCCCTCAACGTTGGTGTGATGGTCGGCGATCATGCCGACACCGTTGCCGAAAATCGCGCGCGGGTGCGCCAGGCCATGGGCCTTGCGGCACTGCTCACCGCCCGGCAGGTGCATGGCGCCGAGATCTATCGTCTGCAGCAACCCCTGCCAGGCGACATGGAGGTCGCCGGTGTCGACGCCCTGATCACCGACCTCGCCGAGGTCGGGCTGACCGTGCAGCAGGCCGACTGCCAGGCGGTGCTCCTCTTCGACCCCAAGCGGCCGGCCATCGCCGCCATCCACTGCGGCTGGCGCGGCAGCGTCGCCGGCATCATCGGTCGGGTGGTGACGGCCATGGGCGAGGCCTATGGCAGCGACCCCGGCCTCCTGCGGGCGGTGATCAGCCCCTCGCTGGGGCCGTGCTGCGCCGAGTTCGTCAACTATCGCCACGAGCTGCCCGAGGAGTTTCTGCCCTTTCGCGTCGGCGACGACCACTTCGATTTCTGGCGCATCTCGGCGATGCAGCTGCAGCAGGCCGGGTTGCGCCCAGGCCATGTCGAGGTCGTCGGGCGCTGCACCTGCTGCTCGGACGACTATTTCTCCCACCGCCGCGCCACCAGAACGGGGCTTGCCACCACCGGCCGCAACTGTTCGGTGATCGCCTTGCGGGCGGAGTCCTGAGCCCGGCCGCAAGGTGCCGGGTCACTCACGACGAAAGGGGTGGCGGCTATGCGTATTCTGGTGGTCGAAGACGACAGCAAGATCGCCTCGTTCCTCGACAAGGGCTTCAGGGAGGCCGGCTTTAGCGTCGACGTGCGCGGCGACGGCGAGGACGCCCTGCATCTCGTCGAGAGCGTTCCCTACGACGCCGCCGTGGTCGACCTGATGCTGCCGGGGCTGGACGGGCTGACCCTCATCGAGACCATGCGTCGCCGCAACATCCACACCCCGGTGCTCATCCTCAGCGCGCGGCAGTCGGTGGACGACCGCATCCAGGGGCTGCAACGCGGCGGCGACGACTACATGGTCAAGCCCTTTTCCTTCAGCGAGCTGCTGGCGCGGGTGCAGGCCCTCATCCGCCGCGACAAGAAGAACAGCCAGCCGATGCTGCTCCAGGTGGGCGACCTGGAGATGGATCTGCTCAAGCACGAGATCTACCGCGCCGGCGAGAAGATCGAGCTGCCGGCCAAGGAGTACGCCCTGCTGGAGTACATGATGCGCCACCCGGGCATCGTCCTCTCCAAGACCGCCATCCTCGAGCGGGTCTACGACTACTCCTTCGACCCGCAGACCAATGTCGTCGACGTGCTCGTCTGCCGGCTGCGCAACAAGGTCGACCGCGATTTCGCCGATAAGATGATCCATACCGTGCGGGGCATGGGCTATGTTCTCAAGGCTGGTTAGGGAGGACTGGTCCCTTGCGCGCTGCAGAAAGGCCTTGCCGCTCTTTCTCCTCCCCCTGGCCGGCTGCCTTGGCCTGGCGCTGCTCTTTGTCGCCCTGGGCCGCCAGCACCTGCAGGAGGTCGAGCGCGGCGAGGCCGAGAGGCTGCTCGACGGCTATCTCGCCATGCAGCGCAGTCCCTTATCCCATCCCGGCGCCCCGCCGCAGGGCGAGCACCTGCCGCTGGGGCTGATCTTCGTGCGGGTGGTGCACGAGGGCGAACAGCTCCTCGTGGTGGGCCAGGGGGTAGGGGGCGACAGCTTCCGTGCCCTGATGGAGATGCCGATCGAGCGCGCGGGGGTGTGGCTGACGCTGCCGGCGGCGGAGGCCGCCGGGCCGCTGACGGTGGTCGTCCGCCGTTACGACAACGGCGTGACCATCCAGGCCGGCAAGGACGGCCGGCCGGGGGAGCGACTCTACCGCCGCTTCCAGCTTGGCGCGGCGCTGCTGTCGCTGTTCTGCGCGGCGCTGCTCTGGCCGCTGGCGCTGCTTTTTGTCAAGCGCAGCCTCGCCCCGCTGGCCGACAGCCGCGCCGAGATCGACCGCCTGCGGCGCAGCCCCTCGACGGCTTTGCTGCCCGAGCAGGGCAACGGCCCGGAACTGGACGGGCTCTACGCGGTGGTCAACGGGCTCATCCGCCACAATCGCCAGCTGGTCACCGAGATGCAGCAGTCGCTGGACAATGTCGCCCATGACCTGCGCACGCCGATGACCCGGCTGCGCTCGGTGGCGGAATACGGGCTGCAGGCCGACAACGACGCGCAGCGGCTGCGCGAGGCGCTCAGCGACTGCCTCGAGGAGTCGGAACGGGTCCTCGCCATGCTGCGCATCATGATGAGCGTCGCCGAGGCCGAGTCGGGCACGATGCGGCTCGAACGCGGCCGCTGCGATCTCGCCGAGAGTCTCGCCCAGGTGGTCACGCTCTATGAGTATGTGGCGGAAGAGCGCGGCATTGCAGTGGAATTATCCGTCGAAGAGCCGCTTTGCGCCTGGGCCGACGCGACGCGTCTCGCCCAGGTGTGGGCCAACCTGCTCGACAACGCCATCAAGTACGGCCGCGACGGCGGCTGGGTGAAGATCGTCGCCAGTGCCGCCGTCGCGGAGGGCTCAGGCGCCGGAGAAGTGGAAGTGCGCTTTGTCGACAACGGCATGGGCATCTCGGAAAACGAGCAGGGGCGCATCTGGGAGCGCCTCTACCGCGGCGACCGCAGCCGCTCGCAGAAGGGGCTGGGCCTTGGTCTGAGCTATGTCAAGGCGGTGGTCGAGGCCCATGGCGGGCGGGTGGCGGTGCAGAGCGGGCTCCACCAGGGGAGCACATTTATCGTGCGGCTGCCGCGCTTTCAGGAGAAGATGCAGGAGAAGTCGCAGACCAGCGGCGAGTGGTCGGAGAGCCGCACCTCGGGGATGTAGAAGCTGTCGATGCGGATGCCGGGGCTGTGCAGGATGAAGTCAATCTGCCGCTGCGGCGCGTGGCTGGGGTGCGAGGGGGAGTTGCTGACGTTGGCGTTCCTGAGGCCGGTGGCGGCGAGGAAGAGGTTGAGCTCGCGGCTGCCCCAGAAGGTGTTGAAGTCGCCGGCGATGATGACGTCCTTGTCGACCTCGCAGATCAGGCTGTGCAGCTGCTCCAGCTGGTTCTGGCGGTGGCGGTACTTGAGGGAGAGGTGGACGATGAACACCGCCACCTTCTGCAGGCTGGTCTCGATGACCAGCCGCTTCATGCCCTGTTCGAAGTAGTGGAAGCGGTAGTCCTCGATGTTCTGCTTGGTGAGGATGGCGTTGGACTGGCGCCGCAGCACGGGCACCCGCTGGGCCAGGGAGCCGCTGCGGTACTTGCTCTCGACGACGTACTGGTAGCCGAGGCGGTCGGCGATGACCTGCGCCTGGCAGCAGTAGCCGGTGCGGTAGGAACCCGAGTCGACCTCCACCAGGGCGAGGATATCGGGGTTGATCGAGGCGATAAAGTTGATGATGCGCTGCAGGTTGACGGTCGTCCGCTTGAAGAAGCCGGCAAAGGGCAGCGGCAGGTGGTAGCCGTTTTTATGGCCGGTGCCATAACGTATGTTGTAGAGAAGCAGTCTCATGGTGGTATGATACGTCTTTGCCCGGCGCGAGGCAATGACCACTTCAGGCCCGGTTACGAAAGGCCGGGCGATATGGCGGCGGCAGGCCGCCGCGGTGAGCGGCTGCCGCCCTTGTACACGAAAACAACGGCATGGAAGGTGAGATGATTACCATAGGAACACGGAAGAGCAGGCTTGCCATGTGGCAGACCGAGTCGGTGGCCGAGGCCCTGGCCGCCGCAGGCATGGAAACGCGCATCGCGGCGATGGAGACGGTCGGCGACCGGGTCCTCGACACCTCCATCGCCAAGATCGGCAGCAAGGGCGTCTTCACCGCCGAGCTCGAGGAGCATCTCGCCGCCGGCCTCACCGACATCGCCGTGCATAGCGCCAAGGACATGCAATCCCAGCTGCCTCAGGGTTTCGTGCTCATCGCCTTCACCGCCAGGGAGAAGGCCGGCGATGTCCTCCTCGCCACGAAGCAGGGCATCGACATCGACGATGCGGCGCGGCCCCTGGTGGTCGGCACCTCGTCGGTACGGCGGCGCGCCTTTGTGCAGCGCTACTATCCCCATGTGACGCTTGTCGAGATGCGCGGCAACCTGCAGACGAGGATCCGCAAGATGGAAGAGGGGCACTGCGACGCCCTGCTGCTCGCCTACGCCGGGGTCAAGCGCATGGGCTACGAGGGGATGATCGTCAAGGAGTTCGACCCGGCCAGGTTCGTGCCGCCGGTGGGGCAGGGCTGCATCGCCATCGAGGCGGCCACCAGCCTCGCCGCCGACAAGGCGGCGGCTATCCGCAGCTGCCTCAACAACGTCGACAGCGAGACCTGCCTGCTCGCCGAGCGCGCCTTCCTCAAGACCCTCGAGGGCGGCTGCAGCATCCCCGCCTTCGGCCATGCCGTGCTCGCCGCAGGCCGGCTGACGCTGACCGCCGGGCTGGCCAGCCTCGACGGACGGCAGCTGCTGCAGATGAGCGAGAGCGCCCCGGCAGGCGAGGCCGAGGAACTGGGCCGCCGCCTCGGCCAGGCCATCCTCGCCGCCGGCGGTGCCGAGATGCTCGCCGAGATCAGGAGGCAGCAGGCAACGGGCAGGTGAGGCGCGGCCGCACCGGGGAGGGCATGGCCGCTCCCTGGCGGCGGCCACTCCGCTGTTGACGGGCGGCCGGATTCCGGCTACAACGAAGGTGTCAGGGTGTCGCAGGACACGAAAAGGGAATCCGGTGCGAATCCGGAGCGGGCCCGCCGCTGTAACCGGGGACGAAACTCGCATGGCCACTGCCGCAGCGCGGCGGGAAGGCGCGGGGAGTAGGAGGAGCCGGAAGTCAGAATACCTGCCCTGACTGGTCAGTCGTACTCCCCGTGGATCAGGGAGAAGGGCGCAATGTCTGTGGTGAAATCAGGGCCCCCGGACCAACTTGTCGTGGTTCGGGGGCCTTTTTTCATTGGTCCCCCTGCCGGCGACGCGGAAGGCAAGTGGAGGATGAAGACAATGGAGAGAACGGAACTGGCAATCGAGAAGCAGGGCTTTGCGGCCATCAGGGATTGGGATGTCTTCCAGGCGGTGCTCAGGGCCTGGTCACGGCGCATGCGCGGCCCGGCCGGGCGGGTGGCGCCGGGCACCACGGCCGCGTCGAGCCGGCGCTAGGCGGCGGCCCCGCCGCCCCTGCACCATTGACCGGCTGGGCGCTTCTCCGTATACTTCAGAGAGAGGCAGGTGGGGCAGGGGCGGTACGGGGGGTTCCCGGGGTGGAGGGCATATGCGGAAGAAGATTCGTGTCGGTCTAGTCGGCACCGGCAAGCATGGCAGTCGTTATGCCCGGCATATCATCGAGGATATCCACGACCGCTTCGAGCTGACGGCGGTCAGCAGGCGCTCGGCGGAGGGGCGGGCGCAGGCCGAGACCTGGGGCGCCGCCTATTTCGCCGACTGGCGCGAGCTGGTGGCCTCGCCCCGGGTGGATGCGGTGATCGTCGCCGCCACCCCCAACCTCAATGAGGAGATCGGCCGCCACTGCGTCGCCTCGCGAAAACCGCTGCTGCTGGAGAAGCCCCTGGCCACCGATCTCCAGCAGGGCAAGCGGCTGGTGGGGATGTTCGAGGAAGCCGACCTGCCCTTCACCATCGCCCAGACCCTGCGCTATAACAGCGTCATCATCGCCTTGCGCGACCATCTCCCCAGCTTTGGGCGGCTCTATTCGCTGTTCGCCTGCCAGCGCCTCGAGATCTCGACCCTGCCCTGGCTGGCGCAGCCGGAGGTGGCCGGCGGCGGCGTCATCTTCCATACCGCCGTGCACCTCTTCGACGCCCTGCGCTTCATCACCGGCGAGGAGGTGGTCAAGATCCGCGCCGTCGCCCGCAAGATCTTCAACCCGCGCCTCGAAGACGCCATCGTCGCCGAGATCCTTCTCGGCAACGGCGCTCTCGGTATCGTCGACGCCAGCAAGGTCGGCCCGGCGCGCAGCGGACGCTACGAGCTGGTGTGTGAGAAGGGCCAGCTGCACGGCGACCAGATCCATGGCATCCTCGAGAGAATCGATGGCAGCAGAGTCACTTCGTTGCCTCTGCCGCCCCCTGTCTCGACGTTGGTGCCGCTCCTGCGCGACTGGGCCCTCTTCCTGGCCGGCAAAGGGACGAACCCCGTCCCCGCCCGGGAGGGCCTGGCGGCGGTGACCATCTGCCATGCCGCGCGCAAGTCGGTGCTGAGCGGCAACTGGATCGAGATCGACAGCCTCTGACCTGCGGGGCGCGCTCCGCCTGGCCCCAGCAAAATTTTGTGGACACGCTGACCGAACTGTGCTAAAGCATATCCCGCGTCGGCGCATCTGCGCCCGATGCGAGCAAAATTTGTGAGAATTTCTCAGTCGGGGAGTGGCTCAGCCTGGTAGAGCACAGCGTTCGGGACGCTGGGGTCGGAGGTTCAAATCCTCTCTCCCCGACCACTTACACGATAAAGGCTGGGGCAGGTTTGAAAAAACCTGCCCCAGCCTTTTTTTT